>JAEZVS010000155.1 GCA_023443145.1 Bacillota bacterium
GACCGGCATAGTGTCGATGAGACACCGCGTGTCAAAGCAGAAGCCGGAAGCACTAAGAAAAGTACTGGCACAAAAAAGAATATTTCTGTCAATGCTGAAGAAACGATGTTTATTGAAAATCTGAAAGAGTTCCACGAAAAGCTGGTTGAAGAAGAAAAACAACAAAAAGTACGCGCTTATGTAGAAGGCGGTTTTGCTGATGCAGCAGCCAGTATGGTGACTTCTCCGGATAAAATTTATCATTTTCCAAGTCTGGATTTATTAGAAAATATTTCGTCTAAAGGGTTAAAGCTAGACCAAGAAGAAATTGATAACAATGCGCAAATTATAGAACAAACCTTACAGGATTTCGGCGTCAAAGGGCGCATTAGTGAAGTGAGTGTAGGGCCAACCATAACAGAATACGAATTTCAACCTGCGCCGGGGATAAAAGTGAGTAAAATACTCAATCTCGCAGATGATTTGGCACTTAGTTTGGCCACTTCAGGTATCCGTATTCAGGCCCCTATTCCCGGTAAACCGGCTGTTGGAATTGAGGTACCCAATAAAAAGGCGCGAGTGGTTCGGATCAAGGAAATCATTGCAAGTAATATTTTTGCTGAAGCTGACAGCAAATTAACAGTGGCCCTCGGTAAAGACATTAGTGGCAAAGCCATGATCACCGACTTGGCAAAAATGCCGCACTTGCTGATTGCCGGTTCGACCGGTTCCGGTAAAAGTGTGTGTCTGAACGCATTAATTATAAGCATATTATATAAAGCAAAACCTTATGAAGTGAAGTTTTTAATGATTGACCCCAAAATGGTGGAATTGGGCAACTACAACGGCATTCCTCACTTGATTGCACCTGTGGTGACAGACAGCAAAAAAGCTGCAGCAAGTCTTCGTTGGGCGGTCAAAGAAATGGAGCGTCGCTACGAACGCTTTGCTGAAGTAGGCGCTAAGGATATGAAGCGCTATAATGAAAAATGCCTAGAAAAACAAGCGTTGGGTGATTTTTCAACCGATACAGAGCTTATGCCACAAATTGTTGTCATTATTGACGAATTGGCTGATTTGATGATGGTGGCGCCTGCGGACGTTGAAGATGCCATTTGTCGACTGGCGCAGATGGCTCGTGCGGCAGGGATTCATTTGGTTATCGCTACACAACGTCCGTCGGTCGATGTAATTACAGGGATCATCAAAGCGAATATTCCTTCTCGCGTGGCGTTTGCAGTTTCTTCCCAAATCGATTCTCGAACCATCTTGGATATGGGCGGCGCAGAAAAATTATTGGGTCGAGGAGACATGCTCTTTTATCCCACGGGAATTGCCAAGCCCAAACGCATTCAGGGCGTCTATGTTACCGACGATGAAATCGATGCAGTTGTTGCAGATATTAAAAAGCAAGGTAAGCCGGTCTTTGATGAAGATGTCACCAATTGTGAGATAAATGAAGGCCCGAAGAGTGATATTGAACCGGAAGAAAAACAAGACGAGCTGCTGGGAGATGCATGTCGGCTTTTTATCGAAAATGGACAAGCCAGCATATCTATGTTGCAACGGCATTTTAAAGTTGGATATACGAGAGCTGCAAGAATCATCGATGAACTTGAACGCATGGGATATGTGGGTCCATATGAAGGCAGCAAACCTCGTCAAATACGCATTTCTTTAGAAGAACATGAACGGGTATTTGGAAAACAGGAGCAACCATAAATTATTTGGAGGAAGAAAAGCCATTGATCAATGTATATATCGAAACCCTAGGGTGCGCAAAAAACACTGTATACAGTGAATATATTGCGGGGTTGCTGGCTAGAAATGAAGCCTATAAGTTGACTGAAGATCCGAGCAATGCCCATATTATCATTGTGAATACTTGCGGTTTTATTACGGCTGCTAAAGAAGAATCTATTCATGCACTTTTAGAAATGGCAAGCTATAAAGACAATGGCATCTGTAAAAAGGTTATTGCCTTAGGCTGCATGGTCCAAAAATATGCCCGTGAATTAAAAGAAGCCATGCCTGAAATTGATTGTTTTATCGGTACAACTTCCTATGATGAGTTGGATGAACTCATTTCAGATGTTCAGACACCTGTTAAAGACAATATTCATGTTAATTTAAATTGGCGTTTGCCGGCTCCGGTCGGTTATCATAACCGCCAAATTTCTACTCCCAAGCAGTATGCTTATCTATCTATTGCTGAAGGATGCAACAACCGTTGCACCTATTGTGCCATTCCGGATATGCAAGGGCCTTATCGAAGTCGGGCAATAGAAGAGGTGGTCACGGAAGCAAAAAATCTTGTTGCAAGTGGCTATAAAGAGCTGATTATCATTGCTCAAGATACCACTTACTATGGTTTGGATCTTTATCAGAAGCCTTCGCTTGCCAGGCTTTTAAAAACCTTATGCACCATTGAAGATTTACATTGGATTCGCATTTTGTATGCCTATCCGGATCATTTCACAGACGAGCTAATCTATACCATGGCAAACGAAGAAAAAATTTGTCACTATGTTGACATTCCCTTTCAGCATGCCGATAATGACATATTAAAAGCCATGAATCGCCATATGACACAAGAAGAAATGATTGATTTGGTGACAAAACTTCGACGCGCCATACCCGACATTATGATTCGCTCAACGTTTATCACCGGATTTCCAGGTGAAACGGAAGAGCAGTTTGCAAATCTCTTGGACTTTCTAAAACAAATGAGATTGGAACGTGTTGGCGTATTTCCGTATTCGCAAGAAGATCACACCCCTGCCGGCATCCGTAAAGACCAAATACCGGAAGAAATACGTGAAAAACGTGCCGCAGAATTGATGGATGTCCAGTATCAAATTATGTATAATTGCCATTTGTCACGAATCAACAGTGTTTGTGAAGTCGTTGTAGAAGAAATAAGTAAAGATATTGATGGTTTGTTGCTTTGCCGCTCTCAAGGCGAGGCTCCGGACATTGATCCTTTTGTTTTGGTATATGATGCACCTTATGTGCCCGGTGATCATTTATTTGTGAGAATAAGTGGTGTGGATGAATACGATCTGATTGGAGAGGTGGTCCATGAATCTGCCTAATTTGCTGACGTTGTTTCGCATTTTATTAGTACCGGTGCTTCTATTAGTCTACTTCAGTGAATTTTCATATGCAGATCAAGTGACCTGCATTATTTTTATTATTGCTTCGGTGACAGATGCTCTAGATGGATATGTGGCCCGAAAATATCATTTGGTGACGAATTTCGGTAAAATATGCGATCCTTTGGCCGACAAACTTCTGGTATTATCGCTTTTGATTGCCTTGACCGTAAAAAATGTCCTTCCTCTCTGGATTGTAATCGTTATTTTAGCACGGGAGCTAACCATTACCAGCTTACGTGCAGTGGCTGCAGGAGAAGGCATTATTGTCGCAGCCAGCTCACTGGGCAAAATAAAAACAATATTTCAGATGCTGGGGATTATAATGTTGTTGTTTCACGTACCTTTGGCCATGGTGTTTATTTATACAGCTGTCGTGTTGACAATTGTATCTGCTATTGAATATATCCTGCATTTGAATAAAGATATTTCTTGGATGTAATCTTAAGTTATACATGGAAGGAAACGACACATGAAAAAAAACGACCAATTTACGGATAAAAGTATTTTTCATGGAGTGAATAAATTGCTTAAAAGCAATATGTATCACTCTGTTCGTTTTGCTGTTTTTATTTTTATTATTTCCATGGCCATCGTTGCCTGTTTGGGCATATTGGTGCGTGAAAGTACATTTTCCAGTGGAAATACGGTGTATCGTCCGCAAGATAATTTCAGTCAAACCTTCACCATCAATGAAGGGGATCATTTGGATATCATTGCCGAACGCTTGGAAAAAGAAGGGTTTATCGAAAATGAACGTGATTTTCGAGCGTATATAAAAAATAAAGCAGATCATAAGACCTTTCGTCCAGGACAATATCGTTTAAGCCCTGCGATGCCGTTAAAAAAAATTGCGATCATTCTTACACGTCCTGACGGAGCCGAGCGACGCATCAACATCCAAAAAGGCTCAACGATTTATGATATACAAAAACTTTTCAAAAAACACGAGATTTGCAATGAAGATGAATTTTGGCGTGTCGTAGAGGAAGGAAAGTTTGAAGGATTTAATTTTTTACCGAAGATAAAAGGAAAATCAAGACTTGAAGGATATTTATTTCCGGATGCCTATACTTATCAAGACAATATGGATGCTGAATTTGTACTATCCCTCATGTTGGAAAATTACGCGAAACACATTAAAGAAATACCAAAACGAACCAATGGATTAAGCGACAACGATACGGTGATTTTGGCTTCTATGCTCGAGAAAGAAGCACGAAGCGACGGTGAAAAACCTTTGATTGCCTCTGTCTATATGAATAGGTTGCACAAAGACATGCCTCTTCAGTGTGATGCAACCATTTTATACGATAAACCTGGACACCAGGGAGCGTTAACCTTTGCCGACTATGAATATAAGACGCCTTACAATACTTATCTTCACAAAGGATTTCCACCTACGCCTATTTGTAATCCCTCGATGACATCACTAATAGCCGCCTCAAATCCCGCTAAGAGCGATTATTATTTTTATCTTTACAACACCCAATCTAAAAATGCACACGTATTTGCTAAAACGTACGAAGAACACAAAAAAAATCGGGAGATTTACGGCTATGATAACTGACCCCTTTATGCCATTTGAAAATCTTGACGAATTTTTGCTAGATCTTATGCCTGAGCCATTTCTTGTAGAAAATATTCGTAAGGAAGCCCGTGATAAACACGTGCCCGCTGCACCGCCTTCGGTGAGCGGGCTTCTTAGTATGCTTATGGATATGCATGAGATTAAAAATGTACTGGAGTTGGGTACAGGAAGCGGCGTTGCAGCTTTAACGATGGTTCGGCGCGTAGCTGAACGCGGTGGTCACATACATACGATTGAAATAAATGAGGATCGTTATCTGCGGGCACAGAAATATTTCAATGAAAGCCCTTGGCGAGAATCCATTCATTTGTCTTGGGGTGACTTTCGTGAGCCGGATTTTATACAAAGGTTGGAAAATCTAAACATTCTATTTGACTTAATTTTTATAGATGCTGCAAAAGGTCAATACGCTTCTTTGCAAAAGGCCCTTCATCCACATCTGAAGGTAGGCGGTTTGATGGTCTTTGATGATATATTCTTGCACGGGTGGGTCATTCACATGAACTATCCCAATCATCGACAAAAAACCGCTGTGATCAATATGCGTAAATTTCTTTATGATATGCGTCAATCTTGCACCTATCGTATGTATCCCCTAGGAGTTGATGACGGTGTATTGGTTTTGCAAAAGCTAAAGGAGGAAGAAGACGATTGAAGTTTTCAGATATAGAGTTGTTGGCGCCGGCTGGAGATTTTGAGAAACTAAAGTTTGCTATCCATTATGGTGCAGATGCTGTTTATTTGGCGGGGAATCAATTTGGCTTAAGAGCTTTTGCCGGTAATTTTAGCGACGAAGAACTGGGCAATGCCATTCAATATGCCCATGATCGAAATGTTAAAGCCTATATTACGGTAAACATGTATGCTCATAATAAAGATTTGGTGGGATTACCGTCTTACGTGCGAAAGCTCAAAGAAATGAATGCCGATGCGTTGATTGTAGCCGATCCCGGAATATATCACTTAATTCGCAATGAAAACCTACATATACCCATTCATATCTCTACCCAAGCTACGACGGTAAATTGGTCTAATGTTGCTTTTTGGAGCGAACTGCCCGATGTAGAACGGGTGGTATTGGCGCGCGAATTAAACCTGGAGGAAATAAAGGAGATTCACAGACAGGTACCATCTATGCAATTAGAGGCATTTATACACGGTGCCATGTGCATTTCCTATTCCGGTCGATGCTTACTCAGCCATTACATGACAGGACGGGATGCCAATCAAGGTGCGTGCGCTCAACCATGTCGTTGGAAATATGCTTTAGTTGAAGAAAAGCGGCCAGGGGCATATTATCCCATTGAAGAGGATGAAGCGGGCACATATATATTTAACGCACAAGACTTGTCGCTGATTCAAAATCTGGCACAATTAAGAGATGTTGGCATTCACAGTTTTAAAATTGAAGGCCGCATGAAAAGCATATATTATGTTGCATCTATTGTACGAGCCTATCGAAATGTCATGCACATCCTCGATAACGAACATTTATCCGTAACAGAAAAGCAAGCGATGATCACAGACTGGCAGCTAGAGTTGGATAAGGTCAGTCATCGCCCTTATACAACCGGATTTTATTTCGGTACTCCAGAGACCAACGGTGTTTCAAATTCTGCAGCTGGCTATATCCAGGATTACGATTTTTGCGGCGTGGTGCAATCTTATGATGCGGATACGCAGATGGCAATAATTGAAGAACGAAATAAAATTTCTTGTGGAGATACATTGGAGTTTATGGGACGCACATCACGATTTGACGAATGGACCGTTCACGAAATGTATGATATGGATGATAAACCCATAAACTCTATATCTGTTGCACAGGCATATTTTAAAATGCGCGTTCCATTTCCGGTGGCACCTTTAGATATCATTCGCCGAGCCCGGCTGTCATAAGAAGAGTAACATAAAAAATTCCGACGACTGAATGTATGAGTCGCCGGAATTTTTTTATACACCAAACATTACTTCGCATAATATATATTATGTTGCATTTTACCTCGCTGGGTTTTATATAGTATTTTAAACCATA
>JAEZVS010000168.1 GCA_023443145.1 Bacillota bacterium
TCACCGCCCTTATCCTTTGAGCCGGGATCTTCCGAATACTCTTTGGCCAGTTTTGCGAAATCTTCTCCATCGGAAATCTTTTTAATAATCTCTTTTGCTTTGGCCTCATCTTTTACCAAAATATGGGCCGCTTTTACTTGTTCGGGCATTTTAAATTGATCTTTGTGCTCATCATAATAATTTTTAGGATCGACTTTGATTTCTTTACGCAATTCGTCAGAAAGCTTATTGTATCGAATTTGTTCTTTCATCATGTTTTCAAAGTCTTCTTCACTTACATCATATTCTTTCATGTATCGTTTAAAATTCTCTTCCGACTCATATGCTTTGATGGACTCATCTTTTAGTTTTTTTAGATCGTCCTCGTTTACCTTAATTCCACGGCGCTCTGCTTCTTGTCGCAGCAATTCGGTATTCACCAGGCTTGAAATGACTTCAGCTTTAAAATAATCTGCAGTTGGGTCATCGGCCTGAATTTGATTGTGCTTAAAAATTTGATTGATGCGCTTATTTAAGTAATCACTTTTAAGCATGGTGTCGTTAACTTTAATGGCGTCCTTTCCTGTCTGTTTGGCTTCGCTATTGCTGTCGCTGTTTCCGCAACCAGACAATGCGCCCATAATAAGGCCTGAGAGCAACAGCAGAGATAACAATTTTTTCAAGTGAATCGCTCCTTATTTTTGATAGTATGATGCCATTATAGGACTTTTATATTGCTTTGACAATTCTCTTGTACGTTCTCAAAGAACAGTTTCATTGAATCTAAAGATTTCTTATCTTGAATCACTTCTTTGAGACGCACCAGAAGAACCAACTCTCCCTTTTTATTTTGCAGAGAAAGGCGTGACGGATATTTGTGCACAAATGTCATGAAAAGTTCAATATCCAAGTCGGCATCCTTATAAAATCGAAGTTCCATTGTATGATCTCGTTGTCGCAAACTTTTAACACCTATACGAGACAGTGTCAACTTAAAAGATAAAAGGGATACCAACGCCAACGCTTCTGACGGGATATCACCAAAACGATCAATGATTTCATCCAAAAGATCTTCCAATTCAGATTCTTTTTCTGCCCGTTCCAACCGTTTATATATACTTAGTCGAATATCTTCATTCACAATGTATTTTTCAGGAATATATGCGTTGACACGGAGGTCCAACTCAACACTCCGCCGCTTTTTCATTGGCAACAATCCGCGTTTTTCGGCAACCGCCTGACTTAATAGATCCATATACATATCGAAGCCAACATCGTAGACATGACCATGTTGCTCCGCTCCTAAAAGATTTCCCGCACCACGGAGTTCCAAATCACGCATGGCAATGCGATATCCGGATCCCAAAGCTGTGTATTCTTTTAACGTGTGCAGACGCTGTTCAGCCAAATCAGTGAGCATTTTATCAGCTCGAAACGTCAAGTAGGCATAAGCCACACGATTGGAGCGTCCCACACGACCACGCAATTGATAAAGCTGACTCAGACCCATACGATCGGCATCCAGTACAATAAGGGTATTGACATTACCTATATCCAACCCCGTTTCTATAATGGTGGTGCACACCAACACATCAGCTTCGCGGTTGACAAAAGATAACATTACTTTTTCCAGTTGATGTTCTTTCATGCGGCCATGACCTACCAACACACGGGCATCCGGCACCAACGTTCGAATTTGAGTTGCCAACCCCTCAAGCGCCTCTATGCGGTTTTGAATCACATAGACCTGCCCGCCGCGCGCCATCTCTCGCCGGATGGCCTGAGACAGAAGCAAATCGTTGAACTCTGTCACATAAGTTTGAATGGGATAACGATCAGCAGGTGGCGTTTCAATGATGCTCATATCACGAATGCCCGCCAAAGACAGATGTAATGTACGCGGAATGGGAGTCGCAGAAAGAGTCAACACATCAATGTTATTTTTCATTTCTTTTATGCGCTCTTTGTGAACCACGCCGAAACGCTGCTCCTCATCCACCACCAAAAGTCCCAAATCGCTAAAAGACAATCGTTTGTTGAGCAGTTTGTGGGTACCGATAACAATATCCAGTTGATGATCTTTAAGCTGTTGCTTAATGGTCGCTGCTTCTTTCGTCGTGCTGAAACGGCTAAAGACCGCTATACGAACACCAAAAGGGTCAAAGCGTTTCTTAAACGTGTCGTAGTGTTGCTGGGCCAATACTGTGGTGGGGACCAATATGGCCACTTGCTTGCCGTCGGCCACTGCTTTAAAGGCTGCCCGAATGGCAATTTCTGTTTTTCCATATCCCACGTCGCCGCAAATAAGACGATCCATGGGGCGCGGTTTCATCATATCTCTTTTGACATCGTTTATGGCCGTCAACTGATCTTCCGTTTCCACATAAGGAAAGGATTGCTCAAATTCATATTGCATTTCGTCATCCGGCGGATAAGCGTGACCTGCAGCTTCTTCTCGCTCGGCATATATACTGATCAAGTAATCGGCCAGATCCGCCACCGAATCCTGCACTCTCTTTTTGGTGCGTTGCCACTCTGTACCGCTCAACTTATTCAGTTTGGGACGGCGCCCTTCGTGTCCGACATATTTCTGCAACAAATCGAACTGTTCGACAGGTACAAAAAGCTTATCTGTGCCTGCATATTGCACGACCAAATAATCTTTGCTGACACTTCCGCTGGTCACATGTTCTAAGCCGGTATACATACCAATGCCGTGATTTTCGTGCACCACATAATCACCCGGCGACATGGCATCTGCTGAATGGTATGCTACGGTTTCTTCCACAATCGAACTTTTGTCACGCTTCCGTTGCGCACGCTGTAAAAACACTTTGTCTACAGGCAAAAGAACCACTTTATCTTGCCGGTAAATACCGGATAATGTTAAGCTTGACTGTACTAAGTGCACCGCTTTCGGATCATTAGATAATGTTTTGCTTGTTTGTATGTTGTATTCTTGTAAAAACTTTTGAAAATGATCTAGTTGCTGCTCATCTGCACTGCAAGATATAACAGTCATTTCTTCTGACTGATGGTGCTTAATTGTTTCGATGACCAAATCAGGCCGATTCAAAAAGCCGGGCAACGACTCGAATTGACAAGAAACCGTTTCCGATTCATCGAAAAAAAGATTCTTTCTCGGCAACAGCGAATAGCCTGTGCGTTGTGTTGCCTTAAGGCGATTCGCCATCTCCTCTCGAGTGAAATAAGCGTCCCACTGCTCTTTACAAACCAAACCGTTTGACATCAAGTCTGTAAACCGTCGTTGGTTTTCCTCATCATTAAAGCGCAGCACCTCATCAAAACGGTTGACATCATCATTAAACACCGCTGGCGCCTGCCTATAATAATCCAGCAGATGTGTCTGCTCCTCAAAATATGCACCTTTAAAGAGAGTCGCATTAGGCCCGGCCTCATCTTTCAGCGCCTGTTGCGCCAAATCAATTTGGTGCAGCAGGCCACTTTGCGTGTGCTCTCCTTTGCGCTCATATTTATTCTTTAATTCCTCCAAGCGAATAAACCATTCGCAACCTCCGGTCCTATCATATATTTCTGCGCCCGGCGTTAAAATGGCTTGGGAGACATTTTCAATAGAACGCTGGGTTTCTGCTTCAAAAGTGCGAATAGAGTCGATGCTGGTATCAAAAAACTCAATACGCAACGGTTTATCATAAAGGGGTGAAAAAACATCTAAGATGCCGCCTCGCAAAGAAAACTCACCGGGTCGGCTCACTGCTTCTTCTCGATGATATCCCATGCGAATCAATTGCAAAATCAATTCGTCAATATCGACCTCATCGTCCAACGCCAAAGAACGATAACCTTTACGCCAAAGTTTGGGCGGCATTAAGATACTACTCAAAGCATCCGGTGTGGTGATCAGCACCCGTGGCGTCTGATTATTTTGAAGGCGCGCCAGTATTTTCAGTCGTTCATAGGTGATGTCTCCGGAACTGGCCACCACTTCAAAAGGTATAGACTCTTCTTTAGGAAATACGGCCACATCATCAATGGCCAGATCACTCAAGTGATTTAATATGATCTTTAACTGTCTTTCATCAGATGCGATCACCAAAACCGGAAAAGGACAGGAGATAACATGGAGCAAAAGCATGAGCAAACGAGCTTCATCATCCAAACCGCTGAATTGAACGGTTGGCTGATATGCATGCCAAGCGGCCAAATTATTCGGAAATACGACTTTCAGATCTAAAGGTGGGTTCATACATTCCTCTTTGTATACAATATGCCAATTGTATACGATTAAAAAGCATAACGTTTAGTTGTATTTATTCATTGAATCAACAATACCATGATGCAGCCAATACAAACACGCATCACACGCTGTCTCTATTGCAGCATCTATTTCTTCTTTCTCTTGTTTGGAAAAATGAGATAAAACATGCTCAATAACTTGATCTTTTTTTCCGATACCGATTTTTAAGCGATCAAACGTTTTTGAATTGACATGTTGAATAATGGATTTGATACCATTGTGTCCACCTGACGAACCTTGCTGTTTAAAGCGCAGTAATCCATTCGGCAAATCCATGTCATCATAAATCACAAGAAAATCATCCAACTGATCGGCATAATAGTCTATTAAAGCCCAGACGGCACGACCGCTCTCATTCATATATGTTTGCGGTTTTACCAAAAGCACTTTTTTTCCATCTAACATACCGGTACCGGTCAAAGCCTGCTTCTCTTTCTTACTCACATCTATGCGCCATTCCTTGGCCAAACGATCAATAACCATAAAACCGGTATTGTGCCGTGTGCCATCGTATTTCTTTCCCGGATTACCCAGGCCGACAATCATTTTCATCAGCGAAACATCTTGCTGACTGAAGCATCTTGATAAATACGCATGATGCCTTCGCCAAACATGGGCGCAACCGACAAAACTTTGAGTTTATCAAGATGCACATCGCGTTGAGAAATGGTATTGGTGGTAACCACTTCACGTATGGGCGAATTGGCCAAGCGTTCAACGGCAGGGCCTGACAGCACAGCGTGGGTACAGGTGGCGTAAATATCTTTTGCTCCACGTTCCAAAAGTGCAGATGCAGCACTGGTGATGGTACCGGCGGTATCAATCATATCATCAATCATAATAACGGTTTTTCCTTTAATGTCGCCGATAATATTCATCACTTCACTAACATTCGGCATGGGGCGGCGTTTGTCGATAATTGCCAAGGGAGCCCCCATCAACTCTGCCAGGGTACGAGCACGGCGGACGCCTCCAACGTCTGGCGAAACCACACAAACGTCTTCCAAGGCCATGTCATGAAAATACTGGGCAATTAAAGGCGCCGCTGCCAAGTGATCCACCGGAATATCAAAAAAACCTTGAATTTGTTGAGCATGTAAATCCATGCTGAGTACCCGTCGGGCCCCGGCATTTGTGATCAGGTTGGCCATCAGTTTAGCAGTTATCGGCTCACGACCGCGAGATTTACGATCTTGACGAGCATAACCATAATAGGGAACCACAGCTGTCAGACGGCGGCACGATGCACGTCTGAGTGCATCCGTCATAATAAGCAACTCCATGATATTGTCATTCACCGGGTTGGAAGTAGATTGAATCAAAAAGACATCGCATCCGCGAACACTTTCTTCAATGTTTACATTGATTTCACCGTCGCTAAACTTAGAAATACTGGATGCACCCAGCTCAATGCCCAATGCATGTGCAATGTCGCGGGCCAGTTCAACATTAGAATTGCCGCTAAATACCTTCAGATGTTTTAAATCTCGCTCCATTGGAAAATCATACATCAGTTTTTATCCTCCATTTCTTTTCGCACGCGTCTGGGTTTACAGGTCATAGACAATTCCGGCTTACAAAAACAATTGTCGGGAATGTTTTCCCTGATGGTTGAACCTGCACCGATATAGACGTCGTCGCCCACGGATACAGGTGCTATTAAATTGGTGTTGCTGCCAATAAACGAACCATCGCCAATCGTGGTCCGATGCTTCTTTCGGCCATCATAATTACAAGTAATGGTGCCACAGCCTATATTGACACCATCACCAATATTCGCATCTCCTACATAACTTAAATGAGGGACTTTGCTGCCATTGCCCACAGTAGCGTTTTTTATTTCGACAAAATCGCCTATTTTAACATTATCTTTCAAAACCGTTCCCGGTCTAAGATATGCAAAAGGCCCAATATTGTTGTCATCTCCAACAGTCGCCTCATTCATCACACACATTTGAAGATGACATTTTGAACCGACCTTACTATTATTTATTTTTGAGTTCATGCCCACATGCGTACCTGTACCAATCGAGCTCATGCCGGAAATTATCACGTTGGGTTCTAAATAGACATCTGTAGAAAGCGTCGCTTCGGCATCAATATAAACGCTGGATGGATCCATCATTGTAACACCGGACATCATCCAACGCTCATTAATTTTTGCCTGCATCCATGCCTCAGCCTGAGACAACTGAAATCGATTGTTGACCCCAAGTATTTCAGATGCATCCGGCAGACAATATGCTCCGGCAAAATTTCCCATTTGGTATGCCACAGAAATGGTATCGGTTAAATATAATTCTCCTTGTGCATTATCCGTATTGAGCGTTAAAAGGGACTTCTGCAAGAATAAAGCATCAAAGATATATGTACCGGCATTAATTTCTTGCACTGCCCGCTCGAATTCGTTAGCATCTTTTTCCTCCACAATGGCACGTACCGAGTCTTCATCACGCAAAATGCGCCCGTAGCCAGTGGGTTCTTCCATTCGGGTTGTTAAAATCGTTGCCAGTTTATCCGAATGCACATGCTCCATC
>JAEZVS010000078.1 GCA_023443145.1 Bacillota bacterium
ATTGCCATCTATCCCGTCGTCAAAGCCTGGGGCTTTACCACCCAGCATTTTCAGGTGCCCAAAGATGAGGACATTCAAAAGCTTTTACCCATCTGCCGCACCAATCTGATTTCTTACGATGCCGCCACCGGCGCGGTCCACTTCCAAAAACCCGGCATGGGCATCGACTTTGGCGGCATTGCCAAGGGGTATGCCAGCACCCGCTTGATGAAAATCTTTGAAGCCCATCATGTGCATTCGGCGCTCTGCTCCTTAGGCGGGAATGTGCAGCTCTTAAATAAAAAGCCCGACGGCTCCGACTACGCAGTGGCGCTGCAAAACCCGTTTACGCCCGACGGCGACTATGCAGGCGTTGTCACCGCCTCTGATGAAGCGGTGATCACCTCCGGTTCCTACCAGCGCTATTTTGAAGAAGGAGGCAAACGCTATCACCACATCATCGATCCGGCGACGGGCCGTCCTGCAGAAAGCGGTCTGGTGAGCGCCACTGTGCTGACCAAAGACGGCACCATGGCCGATGCCTATGCCACCGCTCTCTTTATTATGGGCCTGGAAAAAGGCAGCGCTTTTTGGCGTCAGCATGCCGACGAATTTGAAATGATTCTCATCGATGAAAACGGCGGCGTTCATATATCCGAAGGTTTGACCAATCGCTACAAACCCCACGCTTTGGAAAAATTTACGCTTATTAAAAAGGACGAAAACGCATGAACCCGCGGACTAAAAAAATTTGGATCGGTGTGATCCTCACCATACTGGTCTGCTCGTTGGTCGGAATGTTCTGGGTGCACACGCAAAAAGCGGACACGGAAATTGCCGATATTTATTTGCAGGGCAAAGTCATCAAATCCATCGATTTGTCTAAAGTGACCGAACCCTACACCTTCACCATCGATACCCCCGGCGGGGGCTGGAATAAAATTTTGGTGGAGCCGGGAAAAATCAGCATTCCCGAAGCCAATTGTCCCGATCAAATCTGCGTACATCATGGCGGCATTACCAACGGCATCGAACCCATTGTGTGCCTGCCCCACCAACTGGTGATTCGCATTCGCGGCAAAGAGGGCGACATCCGCCATAAGCACGATCACGACCATGAGCATGACCACGATGCACATGATGACATTGACGGGGTGGTGAAATAATGGGCGCTTTTCAACGGAAACCGACTATGCCTGCCCGCAAGCTGACCCTTTTATCGCTTTTAACGGCCATTGCGCTCATCATCTTTATTGTGGAAGCCCAATTGCCGCCCTTGGCGCCCATTCCGGGTATCAAACTGGGCTTGGCCAACATTGTGAGCCTTTTTGCCATGTTTTGGCTTTCACGGCGAGACGCCCTCATGATTCTTATTGTGCGCATCTTTTTAGGGAGTATTTTTTCCGGCCATGTGATGGTTCTCTTCTACAGTTTGTGCGGCGGTTTGCTGTCGTTTTTGGTGGTGGCGCTCTTTCTTTCCACCTTTTCTTTAAAAGCCATCTGGCTGCCGTCCATTATTGGCGGCATTTGCCACAACATCGGCCAAATTGCAGTGGCCGTCGCTGTCACTAAGTCTTTTGCCATCATCACTTATTTGCCTGTTCTCATCATCGCCGGTATGGCCGCAGGACTTTTTACCGGTCTGGCTGCTCAATTTCTTATCAACCACAATGCATTTTTACAAAAACCTTACGACTGCAGGCGTTAACTGTAAAAAAGGCGGGTGGCTCTTTCGAGAGTCACCCGCCTTTTTGCGCAAAAAAAACTCGGCTGCACACTTAAGTGCAGCCGAATGTATATATGCCGTCATCATTAATCTGATGTTTACGCCAGTTCCTGACGCAGTTTGGCTTCATGAGCCTCTTTTTCGGCTTGAGCCTCTTCAATGGTTTTATCCACCGGCAAGCCCACTTTTACCATTTTTTCGCGGAACTCGTCTTCATAATCCGCATAAGAGTGGAATTCCACCACCGGGTTCCACGGATTCACATGACGCACCTCGCGGCTGTTGGCCAGCATATTGCGGGTGGGACTCATAAAGACGCCCACGGCATGCATCAGTTTTGACCAGGGGAAATATACCAGCAACGCACAGACGAGGGTCAAATGCATGTAGAATACCACGCTGATATCGCCCACTGCCGGAACGATGGGATGGAAGGTCACCAGACCCAGCATCACTTCGCGGATAGAGGTCACATTCACACGCGCCAAATTAATATAGTGCATGGTCATCCCCGTAAGGGCGATGCCAACCAAAAGCAGAAGCGGAAAATAATCGCTTAAAAGGCTGATGTAGCGCACCTTCGGCAGGAAAATGCGGCGGCAGAGCAAAAGGGTTACCCCGCCCAGAAGCATGAAACCGGTGATGTAAACCGGATGCAAATCAATTAAGATCACGCCGTCTACTTTATCCAGGAAATGCACCCAAGCGGGCACTTCGGCGGTAAAGAAGCGGAAATGGCGCAGCAAGGTAAAGAACATACCCCAGTGGAAAAGAAGGGCAAAAATCCACAGCCATTTTTCCCATTGATAAACCAAATCGCCGTCTTCGGTGAGATCTGCTTTGCTGTTTTTAAACAGCGAGCGGAAAAACACCACTTCTAAAAACATGCGGGCCACCAAGGCCGGCTTGGAATTGGGCGATTCAATCGGATTCGTTTTAATAAAATCCAAACTTTTATTTTGCCCACAGGTGGTGGTGATATTAAAAGGCACCGGAGACTTGCCCCAAGTGGCTATGCGGTAACACACGCCCACAACAAAAAGGGCAAACGCCACATAGGGCAGCACCACGCCAAAGAGAGCGGTCAGGCCTAAGACACCGACTCCCACAAAGGCAATAGCCAAAAGAGCCAACACAACAAGACATGCAACGATGAATCCCATGACTATTCCTCCTCTCTTTCAGCAGCCGGTTCCTCTGGTTCCTCTGGTTCTTCAGGTTCCGGTTTGGGACGGGTATCTACATAGGTGCCGCCACGTTCGTTCAATTCATAAGCCAGTTTTGAACGATCGTATTTGTTGGGGAAAGCACCTTCATCTTGTTCGTATTTAACTGTGACGATGAGCTTTAAGAGAATACTCAGAATGAAAATGCCGATGGCATAAACGCCCACAATCACCAAAATTTCAGCAAAACCGGGCACATAAGACACGATGTGACCGAAGGGGTTTTCCGACAAACCGCCAATCACAAAAGTGAGCCCTTTTTCAATATACAGAGCGATGAAAATGGCCGCAGACCCTAAAGCCATCGTGCCTCGCTGATAGCGGAACTTGGTGGGCAGCATTAAGAGAAGCGCCAATAGGGTGGCAATCCAAAAGACGACCATAAAGGGAACAAACTGATTGTGCCCGTGCAGCCCGAAGAAAAGATAGGTGAGCGCCACTTTATGAGCAGGTACGTTGGAATAGTAAGCGGTAAAGAATTCACCGGCGGTCATAATAAGCAGCACAATAAAGGCATAAATAGCCGTAGTGGATAAGGTTCTAAGAGCCTTTTCACCGGCATCGAAGCCAATGAGGCGATTTAAGAGCAGGCAAATCAAAATAATGAGTGCCGGCCCGGTGGCAAAAGCCCCGGCCAAAAATTTAGCCGGAAGAACCGCCGAAAGGAAATAATGGCGGCTGGGCAGACCGGAATAAAGGAATGCGGTCACAATGTGGATGGAAAAAGCCACCGGCACAGAAATCATCGCCAGCACCTTCACCCATTTTTTGTAGTGCAGACCTTTGTTTTCAGCTTGCAGCACTTGATAACCCACCACAATATTCAAAAGCAAATAGGTGGGAATGACCACCGAGTCCCAGCAAAGCATTGAGCGCGGTGTCCAGTAAAGCCATACGTTCAAAATTTTGAAGGGGGCACCCACGTCCACCACCACAAAGAGCAGGGCCATGATGAGCGCCGCAATGGCCAAAAACTCACCTACAACAGTGATGCGGCCGTACACCTTCACATCATGGAAATAATAAGGCAGCACAATCATCACGCCGCCGGCGGCAACCCCAACAAAGAAGGTGAGGTGACCGATGTAAAGACCCCAGGAGATGTCGCGGCTCATACCTGTCACCTGGAAACCTTGCATCATCTGATAGCCATAGGCCACACAGCCCATCACAATAAGAGCCATCAGGAAGCACATCCAAGCCCAGTATTTTTTGCCGGCCTTCTTATATAGTGCTTTTTCAATCATGCCTCATCCCCTCCTTTCAGGTTCACTTGATAAAAGACCTTCGGGTCGGTACCCATGGATGGGCGGCGTTGAATGGCCAGCACTTTCGCTAATTTGCGGCTGATTTCCGAATCCGGATCGTCCAAGTCGCCAAATAAGATGGCGCCCTTAGATGCTTCTACGCAAAGGGGGCGTTCACCCTTATTCAAGCGCTCCATACAGAAATCGCATTTTTCTACAACGCCCTTCATACGGGTGGGATAATTGGGATTGATTTCTTCCAAATAATCCCGCGGGTCCACAAAGTTAAAGCTGCGGCTGCCGTAAGGACAAGCGGCCATACAGTTGCGGCATCCGATGCAGCGGTGCATGTCCTGCATGATGACGCCTTCGTCATTGGTAAACGTGGCGCGGGTAGGGCACACTTTCACACAGATGGGATGGCGGCATTGATTACACAATGTGGTAAAAGGCAGACTGCGCCATTCTTTGCTCAACACCGGAGAGGTTTCTTCAAAGAACAGTGCATCGTACGGTTCTTCCCAAATCCACTTCACTTCATGTTTTTCATTCGGAATATGGGGCACGTTATGCGCTTTGTGGCAAACTTGCTGCATACGCTTGATGTCATCAGAGCTGATTTTATTGGAATCAATGAGCATACCCCAATTTTTGGCCGCTTTCTTTTCAGGAGACTTGGTGTAATGCCCGCCGCCCAAAGCGCTCGGTTCCGCTTTCACACCGCATCCGGCCAAAAGTCCCATGCCTGCCGTGAGGGCAGACAGCTTCAGGAATTTTCTACGTGACATGTTTTCCATCAGGCTGCACCTCCCGTCTCCACGCCAGGTTTCAGCGCACCGCCGTTTTCTGCAGTCGGGTTCACGTGGCAAGTCCAGCAATTGGGCGTGATCTTGTTGTAATCGTGACATTTTTTGCAGAAGTCTTCGTAATTGGAA
>JAEZVS010000143.1 GCA_023443145.1 Bacillota bacterium
CAATAAGGCTGGACTTGAATCTTCTGACAAGCGGATACGGCGTCCTAAACGGATTTCCGATGCCTGTGCATCATTGATGTGAATTTTTGGATAGGAGGTAAGCCCGTCCAAAACATTTCTTAAATATGATTCTGGCTTGGCGGATGTTTGAAGTTCAGCCAGAGTGACCGCATGGTCCAAAGTAAATGCACCACATGATACCCGTCTTAAGGCTGAAACCGCTGCACCACTGCCACATGCGCGGCCAATATCCACACAAAGAGTACGAATATACGTCCCTTTGCTGCAATGTACAAATATCTCAGCTTTCTCACGGGAATAGGCACGTAAAAGCACTTGATCAATACGAACATGTCGTTGAGGCAATTCATCAAAGACGAACCCTTCTCTGGCCCACTCATAAAGCGGACGGCCCTGATATTTCACTGCCGAATACATTGGCGTGACCTGGGTCTGTTCTCCTTGGAAATCGGATAGGAGCCGGCGAAAGGACGGTGCATCCATATCCGGGTAGGCACAAGTCTTAATGACTCGGCCGGACGTATCTTGTGTGTCAGTTTCCAGCCCGAACTGCATTTCAGCAATATATGACTTGTCTTCTGCCGTCATATATTCTGCCAGGCGCGTGGCTTGTCCAATAACTATAGGCAACACACCCGTTGCGTCCGGATCCAATGTACCGGTATGACCGACTTTTTTTGTTTTGAAAATACGACGTACACAATTGACCACATCGTGAGAAGTCATACCGGCATCTTTATCTACAATTAGAATCGCACCATTCATTGGCTGTCTCCCACATGAAGCGCCTCTTTGATGAGTTGATGGGTTTTTAAAACCGCATCGTCCAGAGGCAAGGCGACAGTGGCTCCAGCGGCGCGCACATGACCACCGCCGCCCAATTCGGTGGCAATGGCGTTTACATTGAGCCACGATTTGCTCCGCAAGCTAATCTTAACGCTGCCGTCGGCTTTGGTTCGAAATAAAACCGCCACCTCAACGCCCTCAATTTCTTTCATCAAACTGACCATACCGTGAATTTCATCGTCGCCAACACCAAATGTTATTAAATCTTCGTGAAGGATCGTTGCAGTTGCCAGCTGATCGTCAAACATAAATTTTGTATCATCATAAAGCTTCTGGGTCAATTGAAACTTCCCACGCGTCTGATTTTCGTAAATGTGCAAGCGGACCGCTTGGTGATCAGCACCGGCTCTAATAAGCCAGGCCGCCGTCTCAAAGGTTTCCGCACGAATTTGCTCATACTTAAATGAGCCCGAATCGGTGCTGAGTCCTGTATAGAGAGCCGTGGCGCCATCCGGTGAAATAGGTGCCGCCCAATATTCAATCATGCGTGCCACCATCTCACAGGTGGCCGGTGAATGCTCATCCACCCAATTAATCTGACCAAATTCTGTATTGCCTGCATGATGATCAATCACAATCACATCGTGCGAATCGAAGGTACCTGTTGGCACGCCTACACGTGCCAAACTGCCGCAATCCAAACAAAGAATGCACGTTGGGAGAGGCATTCCCGGTTCATAAGTTTTAATTTGAGGAAGTTGTGCTAAAAACGAGAAACTTGGCGGCGCACCGGAACAATTATATAAGTGTGTCTTGACGCCAAGTTTCTGCAACACATCAAATATCCCCAATTGAGCTCCGATCGTATCACCATCTGGATGAATATGCGAAAAAATAGCGATTTCTTTTGCAAGGAGAATCTTCTGTTTTATGGCATCTAGGATGCTAGTTGTTTCGTTCAAGTTCATTTAATATCCCATCAATCTTTGCACCGTAAATCATAGAGTTGTCCAAATGAAAGGAAAGTTCAGGCACGCTGCGTGTCTTCAATCGTTTGCTTAGCAATGTACGAATGAAGCCGTTGGCTTTTTCGAGAGCCTCAATAAGCTCGCTCCGTTCGGTATCAGACCCTATTTTGCTCACATATATTTTCGCATAGCTCAAATCGCCTGATACCACCACATCGGTGATACTTATCAGTGAATCAATACGCGGATCATGCACATCATGGCGAATAATATCCATCAAGTCCCTTTTGATTTCTTCTGAAATACGTTCGGCGCGTGAAGTCATTGGGTACCTCCTAACTTAATATAATTCTCTTTTGATTTCCTGAAAAGTATAGGCTTCAATGACATCTCCTTCTTTGAGATCATTAAACTTCTCTAAGCCTACGCCGCACTCATATCCTGTGGCCACTTCTTTTACATCATCTTTGAATCTCTTAAGAGAAGAAAGTTCACCCTCATGTATGACAACCCCATCACGAAGCAAACGCACTTTGGCATTCCGTTGAATTTTACCGTCAATAACATAGCAACCGGCAATATTACCTACTTTGGGTACTTTGAAGACACTGCGAACCTCTGCCTGACCCAAATCCACTTCTTTAATTTCCGGTGCAAGAAGACCGCTTAAAGCGTTTTTCACATCATCAATGGCCTCATATATGATCCGATATGTCTTAATATCAACGCTTTCAGTTTCGGCCAGTCGCTTGGCATTTACATCCGGTCGCACATTAAAACCAATAATAATGGCATGAGATGCGGCTGCCAGCATAACGTCGGTTTCACGAATACCTCCAACTGCTGTGCGTATGATATTCACCCGTACTTCATCTGTGCCCAAATTAGCCAATGATTGCCGCATCGCTTCAATTGAACCTTGGGTATCGGCTTTGAGCACAAGGTTCAGCTCGCGAACATTTCCGTCTTTTATCTGAGTAAACAGGTCCTCAAGAGAAACCATGCCACCGCGGCTAATCTCTTTTTCATGTTTTTCTTGTTGTCTTTTCTCGGCAATTTGCTTAGCCAAGCGTTCATTATCAACAACTAAGAAGTCGTCTCCAGCTTCCGGCACATCATTTAGGCCTAAAATCTCAACCGGCATCGAAGGTTCCGCAAGTTCTACGGCACGTCCTCGATGATCGAACATAGCGCGAATGCGGCCTTGGACCGATCCTACAATTAAGAAGTCGCCGCTGCGCAAAGTTCCGTTTTGAACAAGCAATGTCGCAGTTGCGCCACGGCTTTTATCCAGTTTTGACTCAATCACTTTCCCTTTTGCGCTGCGATCGGGATTGGCTCGTAAATCTTGCATTTCAGCGACCAAAAGAACCATTTCTAATAATTCTTCGATACCGATTCCCTGCTTAGCTGAAACCGGAACCATAATAACATCGCCGCCCCAGTCTTCAGAGATCAAGCCATATTGAGTTAATTCTTGTTTGATTTGCTCCGGATTGGCATCCGGTTTATCTATTTTATTGATGGCCACAATCACCGGAACTTCAGCTGCTTTGGCGTGGTCGATGGCCTCAATGGTTTGAGGCATCACGCCATCATCAGCAGCCACCACTAAAATGGCAATATCAGTAATCTGTGCGCCACGGGCTCGCATGGAAGTGAATGCTTCGTGTCCCGGCGTATCGAGGAAAGTAATTTTTTCTCCATTAACCTCAACCTGATATGCACCAATTTGCTGTGTAATGCCACCCGCTTCAGTAGAAATGACGTTTGTTTCACGAATGCGATCCAAAAGAGATGTCTTCCCGTGATCAACATGACCCATGATGGTTACTACAGAAGGTCTTTTTTTCAGATCTTCTTCTTTATCTTCAATGTCCATCTCTGCCATGAGATTTTCTTCCATGGTTTTTTTGATTTCAATTGTAGCGCCGTACTCTTCTGCAATGATGCTCGCAGTATCGGCATCAAGTTCTTGGTTCATTGTGGCCATTACACCGAGTGTCATAAGCTTCATAATAACTTCACTGGCTTTTTTACCCAATTGACGAGCCAACTCTTGCACGGTGATGGTTTCTGTGACCACAACATGATATTGCACTTCTGCAAACTCTCTAGGTTCTTTAACCGGTTGTAACGTTTGCTTGCTTCGGCGATTTTTCTTTTTATTTGACCGATTGGTTCTATTGCCACGGTGTCCGTTGTTTTGATGGGAATCAAATCCGGCGTCATGGGACTTCTGATCTTTTCTGTGACGTTTTTGATGTCCATTGCTTTTATTTTGCAATCCATCCTGTTGACCGGATTTGTTACGCGGGCGTTCATCATTGTTCTTACGAGCACCGGCATTTTTTGAAGATGCCGGTGTCTTTTGATCGCGATTTGTTCGATTTTCGGAATTGGCATTTTTCTTGCTCATTTGTGTATCGCTTTTATTACCTGTTTTAACCGGAACAGCATTCTTATTTTGGTTCGATTTAGCGCCTTTATTTTTATGCGTATTTTTCGCGACAGATTTTTCAGAGGTTTCTTTCTTTTGTTTGACGCCTTGCTTCCCTTGCTCAGTTCTTTGTTGCCCAGATTCCTTCTTCATTTTTTGACTGAATTTCTCTTTAATATCACGAGCCACTTCATCAGAAATGGTACTCATGTGATTTTTTACGGGAATCTTCTTCTTTTCTAATTCGCTGATAATGGTTTTAGAATCCTGTTTGAGCTCCTTGGCCAATTCGTATATTCTAATTTTTCCCATCATAACACCTCGATTCAATAATTCATATTTTTTTCCATCCTGTTTTCATAATTGTTTCTGCAAATGAAGCATTCAATATACCGACCACTGCCCGTGGTGAACGACCAATTGCTTGACCTAATTTCTCCTTGTCGGCTATTGTGACACAAGGAATTTGCGCCTCTTCAGCTCTGCGCATCCACTTAGCATGTACTGAAGGGTTTAAATCACCTGCAAGTACCAGAGCATTCACGCGATGTTTCAGCATCATGTGCCGAACATTATAGTCGCCAGAAGCAATCTGTCCGGCTTTCGTTGCAAATCCCAGCATTGTTAAAATATTATTCTCATTCATAATGATTATCATTTAGAAGAGATGCCTGCAGACGTTCTTTATCTTCTTTGGAAATGTCTACTTTCAAGGCATGATCCAGCTGACCGGTTTTAGACATTCTCTCAATGCATGATTGTTGATGACAAATGTAGGTGCCTCTGCCTGGCTTTTTGCCGGTTGGATCTATAGAAACTGTGCCGTCTTCTGCACGCACAATACGTGTCAGTTCACGTTTTGGCAGCTTCGTGCGACAAATAGCACAACTGCGCTCAGGTGGCTTTTTAGGCATAACATCCTCCATTCTCAATCATTTAGTTCATCTTCATCGGTAAAAATAAAATTATATTGGATGCCTTGTTCATCTGCTTGACTTTTGCTTTTAATGTCAATTTTCCAACCTGTCATTTTTGCAGCCAATCGGGCATTTTGTCCTTCTTTACCGATGGCAAGAGAAAGTTGGTCGTCTGGTACCACGACCACTGCTTTTTTTTCGTCTTCATCTGCCAGAACATCGATAACCATCGAAGGACTTAGTGCTTCAGAAATATAAATATCAGCACTTTCGTCCCAATTGATTATATCAATTTTTTCGCCTGACAGTTCGTCAACAACAGCTCGCACCCGAGCGCCGTTTGGTCCAACACATGAGCCAACTGAATCAATATCTTCTTCTTTAGAATAAACCGCAATTTTTGAACGAATGCCTGCTTCTCTGGCAACAGACTTGATTTCTACATACCCATCTTTGATTTCCGGAACTTCCAATTCAAACAAGCGTGATAAAAAACCGGGATGTGTACGTGATACAATCACTTGAGGGCCTTTATGTGTTTTTTTCACCTCGATAATGTATGCTTTAATGCGTTGGCCCACATGATAAACTTCATTGGGCATTTGTTCGTTTACAGATAGAATGGCTTCAGTTTTCCCTAGACTGATATAACAATCTTGATTATCTATACGCTCAATTGTCCCGGAAACAATATCTGATTCGCGATTGGAAAATTCACTGTAAACGATGCCTCTTTCCGCTTCACGAATACGTTGAACCACCACTTGTTTCGCCGTTTGAGCGGCAATTCGACCAAAGTTTTTCGGCTCTTCCTTTGTTGCTATAATATCGCCTAATTTATATTTTGATGATATTTTTTTTGCATCTTCCAAAGAAATTTCTGTTTGAGAAATACTGACCTCCTCCACCACTTCTCTTTGCGAATACACCGCTATGGCCCCTGTATCTTTATCGATGGATACGGTCACATTCATATGTGAACCATAATTCTTTTTGTATGCTGAAATTAGGGAGGCTTCGATGGCATCTAAAACCACCTGCGGTTCAATTCCTTTTTGTATATGCAATTCTTTCAACGCCGTCATAAACTCTTCATTCATTGTGACACCTCAATATTAAAATTCAAAATAAATGTTGGCTTTCGCAATATCTTCATACATAAGACGAAGAATTTGTTCATTTTGTTTTTTGATCACGATACATACATCATCAGCTTCCAGTAATCGACCTATGCATTGCTTTTCGCCATCAATTGGCTTATAAAATTTCACTTTTATTTGACTGTCTATAAAGCGTTTAAATTGATCCGGCTTCTTTAGTGGCCTTTCAATACCCGGAGATGACACTTCCAAGTGATAAGCGGTTTTAATAGGAAAATCAGGATCTTCATCAAAACAATTACTTAGATGGCGATTGACACGTTCGCAAAGATTCAAATCAACAGATTGATCGGGAGTGAGCGTATCAATAAATAAGCGCAAATAAAAAGACTGGTTGTTTTTTTCGTAGACAACGTCAGTAAACTCAGCTTGAAACAATGATTCCAATATAGATGAATAATGTGATTCTATATATTGTTCTTGTTTATTCATGAAGATCTCCTTCTTTAAGAAATAGGAAAGAGTGGGGCTGCCCCACTCTTTCCTGAAAAATATTATACCACAAAAAAAACAACAGCGCAATATCACTTCAACAACGTGTCAACAAACTGAGACAGCTCACCTACGTTTTTAAAACGTTCCACTTCGCTATCGGGAAGCTCAACAGAAAAAGCACTTTCAATTGCCATGATCACTTCAACAACATCCAAAGAGTCGGCGTCCACTTCTTCAAAAGTCGTTTCCGGCTTAATGACAACAGGATCAATGGATAGCTGTTCAGCAATAATGTTTTTAATTTTTTCAAATGATGTCATGTTGATATCCTCCTATGATTGGTTAATTACATCCGCAATTTTATCAATTAAACGATGTTGTACACATTCTTTGGCAACGCCGATGCCATGATAAAGCGCTTCTGCATCAGAATTACCGTGGCAAACCACGCTGATGCCATGAACACCTAAAAGAGGTGCTCCTCCGACTTTTTTAGGGTCCAGCTTATTTTTCATATTGCGCAGTGCAGGTTTTAAAAGAAGGCCACCCAAACGATATTGCAAGGAGCCACCTACTTCTTTTTTTAAGCCTTCAAAAATTGAAAGCCCGAAACCTTCCAGCACTTTTAATACGATGTTTCCGGTGAAACCGTCACAAACCAAAACATCCGCCTCACCACTCATGATATCTCGCCCTTCAATGTGACCTATAAAATGAAATAAATCCTGTTCTGAAAAAAGGGCATATGCTTTTTGAGTCAACTGATTACCTTTTGTCTCCTCAGTCCCGTTGTTTATAATAGCAATATTCGGCGTGCCTTTTTTTATAAACGACATATATATGTTACCCATGGTGGCGAACTGTAAAAGATTTTCCGGATCAACATCTGTATTGGCTCCGGCATCGACCAATAGCTTATAACCGGAGAAAGTAGGCAGCAGCACACCTATGGCGGGACGCTTGATTCCTTTAATACGCCCCAGTTCAAATAAAGCCGCCACCATTTGAGCGCCGGTACTGCCGGCAGAAACAACAGCATCCGCTCGTCCTTCTTTTACCAATCGTGTGGCCAAGGTAATGGATGCGTTTTTCTTTTTGCGATAGGCGGTCGCGGGATGTTCATCCATGAAGATGCTTTCATCGGTATGTACAATTTCTACATGAGACATTGTCGAATCATCAGCATGTTTCAATATCTGCTGTTCATCTCCGACTAAAATGATCTTATCCACAAGACGGTCAGAGATAGCCTGACAAGCTCCTTTAACAATCTGCTCCGGAGCAAAATCACCGCCCATGGCGTCCACAGCAATAATCATATTCTTACTCCTTTACAGCAGACAATAAGTCTGCCATCGCCTGCGCGCGATTTTTTTGTCCAAATACAGCGGAACCCGCCACAAGCACGTCGGCGCCGGCCGATACAACTGCTTGCACAGTATCTTTATTAATCCCTCCGTCAACCTGCAAATAAGCATGGCTGTTTACGCGATCCAGTTCTTCGCGACACTTCTTGATTTTATAGGTGATATCAATGAAGGACTGACCGCCAAAACCTGGATGTACGCTCATCAAAAGCACCAGATCCACCTGAGAAAGATAGGGTATAACGGCTTGAAGGGGCGTCTCCGGGTTAATGGATAGTCCAACTTTTGCGCCGGTATTTCGAATTTGTTGAATGGTTTTTTCAATATCTCTCGTGGCTTCTTCGTGAATGGTAATCAGATCGGCACCTGCTTCAGCAAAGATTTCTATAAATCTGCTGGGTTCCGCTATCATTAAGTGACAGTCAAAAAACAGGCGGCTGTTTTGGCGAATCTTTTTTATCACCGGTGGTCCAAAGGTGATGTTCGGCACGAATAGGCCATCCATTACATCTAAGTGTACCCACTTAGCGCCACCTGCCTCAATGTTTTGAAGCTCATCATTCAAACATCCGAAATCTGCCGATAAAAGCGACGGCGCGATTATGATACTCATGTCATCGGTCCTCCATAGATTTTTTTAATTCATTAATCAATACCAGATAGTGTTCGTAACGCTTTTTAGAAAGCGTCTCGTTTTTAACGCTGTCTTTTACTGCGCAATCCGGTTCATTGACATGCAGACAATTACTGTAACGACACGCCTTGGTTAACTCAATATATTCAGGATAAAGTCGACTTAATATAAGTGGTGTCATATCTTTGGGAAATGACAACGCATTAAAACCGGGAGTATCTGCCACAAATCCGCCTTCCATAGGAAAAAATGTGACGTGACGTGTGGTATGTCGACCGCGCCGTATCTTATCACTAACAGAGCTTACAGCTTGACATGACCGGTCGCACAACGCATTGGTTAGGGTTGATTTGCCCACACCGGACTGACCGGCAAATACCGTTACTTGATTTTTAAAGATGGACCGCAGCTCTTTTAAAGATGCCGTATTGTCTGCTGAAATAGAAAAAATACGCACTCTTGTATCTTTATAATAATTCAGCCTGTCATGCTTGCTTTCTCTTTTTATCAAATCTTCTTTATTGAAACACAGTACAGGTTTAATATCATAAAACAAGCAGATAGCCATGAGCCGGTCAAGCATTAAATAATCCGGTTCGGGATCTTTGTGAGCCGCTAAGATAAGCATTTGATCTATGTTGGCGACGGTGGGACGCTGAAAGACATTTTTTCTTGGTAGCCGTGATTCAATAATGCCTTCTTGCTCATCCGTTTGCGTAATATCTACAAAATCACCACAAACCACACCGTCTGATTGCTTTTTTTGTTTTCCTCTAAGACGGCATGTTAATTTGCCACTTTCCGTTTGCACCATGTAAAATCCGCCCATGGCTTCTAAAACTCGGCCAATCATATGCACCTCAATTTACTGGAATTTGCTGAATTTGTTTATTGTTGACGTAGACGGTGATTTGTCCATTGCCGGTATAATTAAAGTTTTGACTGAAATAATCACCTTTCTTGTAATTGCCGGAATGAACAAGTTGTGTGCCATTGCCGTCTCGTTGTTCAATAACGACCAATCCATCTTCAGGTACTGTAAATTCGACACGCTTGCTTTGATATCCGGAAGAAGAACCGCGCTCTCCGGATGTAGCACTTTTTCCAATACTGACGACCAGAGACACCCCCGTTCCTTTGGCAAGCTTTGTTCCGGGGTTATAGCTTTGGGAAATAACCATGCCTTTATCAATTGAGTTGGAATGAGATTCTTCTGTGCTGGTAAGGCTTAACCCTTGTTTTACCAGTATATCTTTTGCTGTATCTATGGTTTTCCCGCGCAAATCCGGCATAGAAACCGTTTCTTCTTTTTTTCCCAGGCTAATAACCACGTCAATAGCGTCGTTTTTATTTACTTTTTTATCCTTTTCCGGGCTTTGACGAATGATTGCATCTTTGGGAACGTCATCGCTATAATCCGTTGATTGCTCTCCTAGTTTCAACTTTAGTTCTGCCAGCTTCTTTTTAGCATCTTCTATGTTCATGTCTGATAGATCAGGCACTTTAATTTCTTCCGGTCCTTTGCTTACAACGACTGAAACAGCTTCTCCTTTATCCAACTTTGTGCCTTTGTGAGGCATCTGCTCTAAAATAATGTCTTTGTCTTTTTCGTCATTAAATACTTTGTCATCAATATGAAGATTAAATCCGCTCTCTTTTAAAAGATCACGCGCTTGTTCAACATCCATATTGGTCACGTCTGGAACGGCTACAGCTTCACCTTTATCTGTTAATGCGCCCACAATTTTAATGGTTCCCATAGCTGCCAGTGTAACAATGAATATAATGATCAATGTTTGAAGCCAGCGTCCTTTTTTAGGCATTTTTTTTCTGGATTCTTCAACATCATGTTCATTTTCAGTGAGATTTATATGTTTTTGTGTAAGATCTCTGGGCAGGGAAAGGGTCTCATCTCCATCAAAATCACCGGAATGTTGATGTTCCAAGTAAGACTGCGGATTTGTATATTCCATTGCAGCCGATGCCGAATATAAGCTTCGTACACGACTGAGGGCACGTGATACTTCCGTCATACCGCCATAACGCATAGATTTGTCTTTTTCAAGACACTTTAAAATAATGGCTTCCAACTCAGCTGGAATTTGATTATTGATTTGAGATGGTGGAATCGGTTTTTCTTGTATGTGCTTTAAGGCCACCGTTACGGGATTGTCACCAGTAAAAGGTACTTTTCCCGTTGCCAGCTCATACAAAACCACACCCAATGAATAAATATCGGTTTTTTCATCAACATGTTCACCGCGAGCCTGTTCCGGCGAAAAATAGTGAGCAGATCCCAATATGCCTTTATTATGAGTGATCGTGGTATTAGAAAGCATTTGTGCAATGCCGAAATCTGTAATTTTAACAAGTCCGCTGGGATCAATTAAAATATTATGACTTTTAACATCTTTATGTACAATATGATTGCGATGAGCCTCTGCGAGACCGGTGGCCATTTGTATGCCAATATCAACGACTTGATCCCAACTTAATGCCCCTTCATCGGTTATGATCTGTTTGATTGTTTGTCCTTCTACATATTCCATAACCAAATAAATTGGATTACCATTAGCATCAAAATCATATATATTGACAATGTTTGGGTGATTAAGTGCGGCAACTGCTTTTGCTTCTTTGTGAAAATGACGAATAAAATCAGGATCTTCTATATATTCATCACGGAGCACTTTAACTGCGACCGGTCTGTCCAGGAAAAGATCTGTGGCTAAATAGACGATGGCCATACCGCCGCCACCAATTTTATGAATGATTTTATAACGATCGCCTAGCATTTCGCGCATGATGATTCACCTGTCTTTCTTACGTAAATCAAAACGGTCGCATTGTCTTTTCCGCCACGAGACAGAGCCAGTTCTTCAAAGTGTAGAGCGATATGCTCAAGGCTCATATCCATTTTCATCGCACTGATGATTTCCTCGTCGGAAAGATAACGGTACATGCCATCTGTCATTAAAAGAAGACAGTCGCCTTCTTTCATGTCATATTCTAGAAACTGTGGCACACAAATTGGTTCAGGGCCGACAGCACGCACCAAGGTATTTTTTTTATCAATGCGCTCATTTTTTAAAAGCGCCGTATAGGTTTGATAATCTTGTTCTGCCAACTCTGCCAAATAGGTGTGATCTCGCGAGAGTTGAACCAATCGGTTATCGGAAAGCAAATAAGCTCTGCTGTCTCCCACATGTCCCAAATAAAGTTTCCCTGCATCAATCAACGCAACCGTCAATGTAGTCCCCATCAGGATTCCATCGGCTTGATTCTCCTGATAATTGTAGACAGCACGATTCGCCTCTGCAAAAGCATCTTGCAGAGCTTTAAAAGCGTTATCCAGGTTTAAATGATCATCTAAATGGTTTTTTATTGTATCCACTGCCAATTGACTGGCAATCTGACCATTTTGATGTCCCCCCATGCCATCGGCAATAATATAATAGCCTTGTTTCTCGTTAAAACAATACGCATCTTCATTTGTTTTTCGAACCAAGCCGATGTGGCTGCGTGCTGTTGTAGACATTTTCACACCTTCTTATCTTGATCATTGATTGATCCGCTAATGACTCTATCATACCATGAGCGCACCTAAAATAAAAGAAATCAATATCATATTGCCGTCTTTGGTTTGCAATACAACATTAGAGCCGCATTTTCATCAAATACGTGTCAAACGCTAATCTAGTGGTATTTTAAAGTATGACAATCTCGAAAAAAGATGAGACAAAAGTCTCCTCAGCGATTTTTACGACGAATAACGGCTTTTTCCACACAATCTGTTGTGTTCTTTCGGAAAATAGCATGATTGGAATATGGGATCTTGCATCCACCTACTATAAGGAAAGTATAACCATCGAAAATGGTGCAGAGAGTCATATCATCTGCCAAGGACCGTGTTTAGATTTTATATGGTATTGCATTTCATTTTGCCATCAACAAAAAAATTCTTTTTTTTTTGCAAAAAAAGCTTGCATTTATTTTTGCAATAGGTTATTATAAATGAGCGTCAGGCGACATGCGGAAGTGGCTCAGTGGTAGAGCATCGCCTTGCCAAGGCGAGGGTCGCGAGTTCGAATCTCGTCTTCCGCTTAAGCACCCCATGTGGGTGCTTTTTTTATTGATCAAGTTTTTTACGGAGGGTATATTTATGAAAAAATTGATTTTAGCCACCAGAAATGCCGGTAAACTTAGAGAATTTCAAACGCTGTTACAGGATATGCCCGTCCAAATTGAAACTTTAAACAATTACCCACACTTGCCGGATATTGCCGAAACGGGCCAATCATTTTTAGAAAACGCGGTTATAAAAGCGACAACTGTGGCAAAAGCTACAGGAATTCCGGCTCTTGCAGACGACTCCGGTTTGGTTGTGCCCGCCTTGAATGGCGCTCCCGGCGTTTATTCTGCACGTTATGCCGGAAATGAGCATGACGATTGGGCCAACAACGAAAAGTTGCTTCACGAGATGCAAGAACTTGAAGGCAATGACCGTCATGCTTACTTTGCCTGTTGCATTGTCATCGCACGTCCGGATGGCAGTACGTGGTCTTGCGAGGGTGAGGTTCACGGAAAAATCACTCATCAAGCGCAAGGGGACAACGGTTTTGGCTACGATCCCCTCTTCTTCTTACCTGAGAAAAATGCCACCATGGCTGAACTGGCCCCTGACGAAAAGAATGAAATCAGCCATCGCGGTCAGGCGGTACAAAAAGCTGTTCAAGGAATTCGTCAATTTTTAATGAGTGATTGATTCCAACTTCTTGTGCGTCTTTTTAATCACGACCATTGAAATGAGGTGGCTCATGCTTTATCCGCAAACCAATGCGATTCGTTTAAAAACAAGTCTTGACGGACTTTGGCAATGGTACTTGCCATCTGAAGATCTTCGAACAGAATGGATATACATACCTGGACACTTTAACCGACATCCTAAACTTTTAAATCAAAAAAAAGGCATCTGGATTAAAACGGATTTTTACATCAATACCATGCAACTGACGCAGCGCCTCTCATTGTGTTTTTCGTCCATAAGTCACAGTGCTGTCATCTACATCAACGGCCAGGCTGTGGCCACTCATGAAGGCGCTGGAATTCCCTTTGAAGTTACCATCAATGATGTGGTGGCACCCGGTGTCAATGAATTGAAGATATATGTGTCACGTTTTATTGATCAACATAGCTTGTCCGGTGTACATGACCCGAAAGACAGCGATTTCTGGGGTATTGATGGCCATGTATGGCTTCAGACAACGTCGTGGTCATATTTGGATAACCTTCAGGTAAAAACCATGACAAATAATCATCATGTGATCACACAGGTGTCTTCCACTTTTATTGGTGATGTCGATCAAATAAATTGGTATTTATATCATAAAGGAAAACTACTCGATGAATCTGTCGGTCAAAATGCAGAACTGACATTTAATGGCGACTGTCAATCCGCGTCATTGGAGATGACTTCTTTTCAAATTGAAATGATCGCTTCTGTCAATAATTTGCCGGTGGATCATTATATATGCGACGGCGGTTATCATCCTCTGCTTTTAAAGGAAAAGTTTTGTCCGGAACGAATATTTTGCATAAAGGACGAATCTTCTTTATGCGACCGGTTGTTATATGGTTCAATACAAATAAATGAAAAAGAAGCCATCTTGGTTCATCCTTCCGGTTATTTGACGGATATTTTCTGTCTTGCCGATCGTTTGCGCGTGCCTCTAATTTTAGAATTGCCGCCTTTTCCTGAGTCATCGGATTTAAGCGATCGATTGTTACGGGAGAAACTTTTGACGCGACTTATTGAATGGCATCACCACCATCCGTCTCTTACGGGATGGAGTTTGGGCGATGCAGCAAAAAGCCGTTTAAGTGAAGAGAAAGACGCACTGCGTCACATTATAAAAACAAGAGATCCTATGAGGCGACCTGTTTTCGAGCGAAACTCTAATGTTATTATTTGTGGAGATGTCCAAAAGGAACTGAGCGAAAAATAAAAACAAAGCTCTCACATCTTTTTTGATGTGAGAGCTTTGTTTTTATTTTTGGTTAATGAATTTTGCCAAATCAATACAACGGCAACTATAAGCCCATTCGTTGTCATACCATGCGACGATTTTAATCAAATGATCGCCTACTTTCATTGTAGAAAGTCCATCAACAATCGACGAGCGACTGTCTCCGTTGAAATCAATTGAAACAAGCGGTTCTTCGGTGTAACCTAAAATGCCTTTCATATCGCCTTCTGCGGCTTCTTTTAAAAGGCGATTGACCTCTTCTACTGAAACATTTTCTTCCAACTCAAAAACGACGTCCGTTAGTGACACATTAGGTGTGGGCACGCGAAGGGCAAAACCGTTCATTTTTCCATTGAGTTCGGGAATCACTTTTCCCATCGCCTTCGCTGCACCTGTGGTGGTGGGAATAATGGACTGGGTGCAGCCCCTGGCACGACGTGCATCTTTATGACGATTGTCCAAATTTTTCTGGTCATTTGTAAAAGAATGAACCGTCGTCATGATACCGGCGCGTATGGTAAAGTGATCGAAAATCACCTTAGTAACCGGTGCCAAGCAATTTGTGGTACAACTGGCATTGGATACCACCGGCTGGGACGGATCATATGCATCTTCATTGACGCCCATCACAATCATTTGCGCATCTTCACTTGGTGCACTAATAATGACTTTTTTGGCGCCTTGTTCGCAATGCACCGATGCCTTTTCGATATTTTTAAATTTACCTGTGGAGTCAATGACAATATCGGCACCTACTTTTCCCCAATCCAGATTTTTAGGATCGCGATCACTAAAAAGCAAAATGGGGGTGCCGTCTATGATGATGTGATTATCGTCATAGTTCACTTCTCCTGGATAAGTGCCATGTGTGGAGTCGTACTTAAATAGTCGGGCTGTTCCTTGCGGATCTGACGTACTGTTTACTGCACATACTTCAACATCGCTGTCTTGTACAGCAGCGCGTAAAACCAAACGACCGATACGGCCAAAACCATTGATGCCAATCTTTGTTTTCATAAGTTCCTCCTAAAATAGTCCTTTCTTATAAGATACATGATTTCGTCTAAAAAATAAAGGGCTTCCAACTTAATCATCAGGTAGATTGCTCTATGATTGCCAAAAATTATGTATAAGAATTTTTTTCTTCTTCTTCGTTTAAGACATCTAAAAAAGATTGTCTACTTTTAATGCCGTCAGGCAGCACCAGCGATAAAAGCAAGGAAAAATACAGTCGAATACGTTGTGCTGATTTACTGGAAACACGTAAAGATGATAACAAACGCTGGTCTTTGGTACGCAAATGCTTTAAAAAAACGATATCTTCCGTTAATAAAAAAATTCTGGCATGCTCAGGCCGATGAAAAGCCGATCCTGCTTCCATATGGCCATCTTGGTAAATCCAAACAGTCTCTATTTTTTTGTGGTCCTCGAAAGAAAATGGCGGACCATAACCGATTAAAGAGAATAATATCCATTCAAAGCGCATATGCCAAAGGGAAAGGGATAAATATGAAAGTTCTTTTAGGCTGCATGTTAAGTGGGAGAACAAAGCCGTATCCCGCTCACCTTCTTCACAGATTTGATCGTATACATCCAACATGTAAAGTGCAGCCAGCGTTCGACCGTATTCATGGCGTATTCCATCGTGAAACGCCAACAGTTCCGCACCAGTCAGCACAGGCAGTCCACGTCCTTGCACGACGTCTATACAAAGTTCTGAAAATGGCTGTACCTTTCCGGCCATCCGACTTTGACTTTTGCGGATTCCTTTTGCCAAGAGCGTGCATTTTCCGAACTCTTCGCTGTAAACCACTACAAGACGGTCATAGTCATTAAATGCACGTTCTTTGAGCACGATGGCATGTAATTGATTATATTGACTCATTGTTTATTCTGCAAATGTTCTATTTCTTTAATAAAGGTATTGACATTATTAAATTCTTTATAAACCGACGCAAAGCGGACATATGCTACTTCATCCAAAGCAATCAGTGCATCCATTATCGTTTCTCCAATAATGGATGATGGAACTTTAGAGTATTTTCTTTTGAGTGTTTTTTCAATATCATCCGCAACTTTGTCCAATTGCTCCAATTGAATAGGCCGCTTTTCGCATGCTTTAGCCATACCTTTTAGAATTTTTGTACGGTCAAACAGTTCAGTACGACCGCTTTTTTTCACCACAACCAGCGGCATATTTTCTATTTTTTCAAATGTCGTAAAGCGCATGCCGCAAGCCAAACATTCACGCCGACGTTTGACTGCCGTACCATCGTCGGTTGTACGGCTATCTACAACTTTACTGTCGCCATGACAAACCGGACATTGCATACTTCTCCCTCCTCTCCTTTTTGAGTATATACAGCCATCTTTAAAAAGGCAAGATATTGAATTGACAAACATTCTTTCAGATGCTATTTTCATTATAAGGAGGTCGGGTTTTATGAAGATGTTTTTGAAATACTTACTGAAATCTCAGTATCGAAAAATATTAATCTTACTTTTTATTCGCCCCCAAAAGTTTTCGTATTTGTCCAAACGTTGTCGCGTTGAAGCCAACGGTCTTCATGAGACAATGGCCGCACTTGTTTCTTCTGATTTGGTAGAAATCTTAAGTGAAACCGATGGTGAAATTGTTTACCGAATACGACCGGATATCCGTCAAAAAGTTGGCAGCACTTTCTCTCGCGTTTTAATCAGTATTATTTTTTTAGGAGTCACCAGTATTGTTAAGGCGACCGATAAAAAATTAGATGAACGCCAAGCCTACCGCATTTATCAGTTTTGGAATGACCAGAATGCTTAATGACATCCTATCAAAATAGCCTCAAAAAAATAACGGCACCCCATTTGTTAGGCAGTATGATACACTGAATAACAAGTGGGGTGATTTATTATACCAACAGGGATGCTTGATAAGCGACATACTTAGGATGCAGAATTGAGAACAAATCTGCCCAACTTAAGGTCTTAAGGCCTTTGCTATATAATGCGCCGCGGCTGCGAAAGCCTAGGCCCCTTTAAACAATTGCCGAAAATAGATCTGATTCCCCACTCCGATCAAGGCCGCCACACTGACATCAGCCTATCCGGATTACGGAACAACTGTAGAATCAAGATATAACCAAAGGGCTTGCCGCCTGCCATGCACAGACAACAAGCCCTTTCGGCTGTTCAAACATCTTCATTTAAAAATTTTAACTGAATTTTTAGAGTTGCTTCAAAATCCCTAGCCGTTTTTTATACTATAAAATCTTAAAAAATTAAGATTCCAAAAGTTGAGCCAAATCGGCTTTTGGTCTAAAACCGACAATACGATCCTGTTCTTGCCCATTTTTAAACAAAATAAGTGTTGGAATACTCATCACACGATATTCTTGAGCAATACGAGCCGCTTCATCAA
>JAEZVS010000124.1 GCA_023443145.1 Bacillota bacterium
TGCTGACCATGTGTGCCGCAGTATGTCAGGAGGCGGACGCATCTTAATAAAGATGAGAGCTTGGAACAGTGCCGATTTTAAGGCGCATGCAGTTTAAAATATCTAAACAAAAAAATGAGAAAAAGTAAAAGCTGAATAAAAAATAAAAATAGCACTTGATAGCTAACGGCAACTAATGTACAATGACATTACCGACGGTTGCGTCGGAACGAAAAGTGGGGGTGCAATATGTGTGCGGCAAAAAGATTGAGCAAAAATGAGCGAAGAAACGAAATTATGCATGCGGCTGTAAAAGTGATTTTAGAAAAAGGCCTGGATCATACAACCATGGAAGACATCATTGCCGGAACCAGTCTTTCCAAGGGCGGCGTGTATCACTATTACGGCAGTGTGGTCGATATCTTTAAAGATATTATGCTTTTTGGCATTGACTATCGCAACGATATTATCAAGGCCCATTTGGAAGAATGTGTCCCAGGTCATGAGAAAGCATTTATGGCCAAACAGCTGGTTGACAAGATTATTGACGATAATCCTTATATGCCTCTTTATGTTGAATTCTTAAAGGCTAAAAAACGCAATCCGGAATTAAACCGCTTAATGCCGGAACTGCAAGAAGAGATGAAACTACGTTTTCAAACAATACTTGATGATCATTCTGCTTGGCTTTTTCAATCAGAGTCTTTTCAGCTCCTCACCCATTTTATCAATGCCATGATTTTGGCGGCGGATGTATTGGAGGCCAGAGAAGACTTTGTTAAAAACAGGGCGCTTCTTGAGCAAATGGCTATGTTGATTTTTGAAAAGGAGGATTGGCATGAACGTCTATAAAAAAATGTTTCGATACGTATCGGATGACACGATATATGGCTATCTGTCGATCTTAGTATCGGCTGTTTCCGCTTTTTTGTTGGTTTATGGGTATTACTTTATCTATAAATTTTTAGAGGAATTGATTGTTAAAGGGGACAACACCAATGCGAATATATTGGCAACGAAAATTGTCTTGTGTCTGACGGTCAGCGCGTTGTTGTATCTTCTTTCCGGACTCATATCCCATAAGTTTGCTTTTAGGCTGGAAACCAATCTAAGAAAAAGAGGCATTGACGGATTAACAGATGCCAGCTTCCGCTTTTTTGATCTTCATCCTTCCGGCTACATTAGAAAGACCATAGACGATAACGCGGCCAAAACCCATATGGCAGTGGCTCATATGCTGCCGGATAATACGCAGGCTTTTTTAATGCCAATTCTTACGCTGATTCTTTCTTTTGCCGTCAGCTGGCGTGTGGGCGTGGTGATTGTTGTTTTATCGGTTGTGAGCGCGCTGATTCTAAAAGGCATGATGGGCAACGGCGAATTTATGAAACTTTATCAGACCTCTCTGGATGAATTGAGTGCAGAGACCGTTGAATATATTAGAGGCATGCCGGTGGTGAAAATTTTCGGCACCAAACTGAAATCTTTTAAGGCGCTTCATGACGCCATTAACAACTACTCAAAATATGCCTATGATTATTCTCTTTCCTGTAAAGGACCTTATGTGATCTACCAATGGATTTTTTTAGGACTGATTGCCATTCTCGCCATCCCCTTAAGCTTCTTTTTAACAGGTATATCCAATCCCCAATGGGTTGCGGTGGAACTGATTATGATTTTTTTCTTAAGCGGCGTGATCATGGTGGCCTATATGAAAATCATGTGGGCCGGTATGAATATCTTTAACGCCAATTACGCCATCGATCAATTGGAAAATCTATATAGCAAAATGCAGGAAGACAAGCTCCGCTATGGCCAAAGAGAACATTTTGACAATGGCCGTATTGAATTTGATCGTGTCAGTTTTTCGTACGGAGACAATAAGGTGCTGGATGAGCTTTCATTTACCTTGGAAGAAAAGAAAACATATGCCTTGGTGGGGCATTCCGGCTCCGGAAAATCCACCATTGCCAAACTTCTATCGGGTTTTTACAAAGTGGATGGCGGCGCCATTAAAATTGGCGGTCATCCTCTTGAGGATTATACAAAAGAAGCCATCATCCGCAATATTTCTTTCGTGTTCCAAGACAGCAAACTCTTTAAAAAATCCATCTATGACAATGTGGCTTTGGCAGACGAACACGCATCAAGGGAAGAGGTGATGGAAGCTCTGCGCCTGGCCGGATGTGATGACATCATGGCCAAATTTAAGACCGGGGAAAATACGATCATCGGCTCTAAAGGGGTCTATCTTTCCGGCGGTGAAAAACAGCGCATTGCCATAGCCAGAGCCATTTTAAAAAAATCGCCCATCGTCATTATGGACGAAGCCAGTGCGGCCATTGATGCGGACAATGAATATGCCTTACAACAGGCCTTTAAAAACCTTATGCAAGAGAAGACCGTCATTATGATTGCCCACCGATTGACCAGCATTCAAAATGTGGACGAAATCCTGGTCATGGAAAATGGAAAAATTATGGAACGCGGCAACAACGACAGCCTACTGGCCAAAGCAGGCCTGTACAAACGATTGCGTACCCTGTATGACACGGCAAATGATTGGAGGGTATCTCAATGACAAATTATTTCCAAAAGCGCTACGCCTTATCGGAGCAGGGGGCCAAAAACCTGACCAAGGCCACCTGGACGTGTTTTTTTACGTATGTCATCAACATTGCCCCTATGTTTCTCTTGATGGGTTTATGTGATCAGCTGATTTTAGGACATACGCGAAGCCCGTATGTTTATGTGCTGGGCGCCGGTGTGACATTAATCGCCATGTATGCGCTTTTAGCAAAAGAATATGTGGGTCTTTACAATACCACCTACAAAGAATCGGCCAATTTGCGCATCAATTTGGCAGAACATCTGGCGAACCTGCCCATCGCCTACTTTTCGAAACATGATCTCTCCGATCTTTCTCAGTCCATTATGTCTGATGTGGAGAGAATTGAACATGCCATGAGCCATGCCATCCCCAAAGTCGTCGGAATGTGGATGTTTTTCCCGTTGATGGGTCTGATGATGCTTATTGGCAACTGGAAACTGGGGCTTGCCGCCATTATTCCCACTCTGCTCAGTTTCGCCGTTATACCCTTGGCGAAGAATAAAACGGTGGCGGGTAACAGCCGGTATTTTAATGTGCTCAGAGACAATTCGGAGCTTTTTCAAGAAACCATTGAATTGCAACAGGAAATCAGCAGCTTTAATCAATCAGAGAAGGTTAAAAAATCGCTGTATCAAAAAATGGAGGAAAGCGAACGCATTCACTTTAAAGTCGAAACAGGCAGCATACTTATTTTGGGTTTGTCCAATTTGTTTTCTTACATCAGTGTGGCGGTGGTTATCGCTGTCGGCATCCATTTGCTGATGCATGGAGAGATTTCTCTTCTGTACCTCCTAGGCTACATCATTGCGGCCATTAAAATCAAAGAACTGTTTGATATTTCCAAAGAAAGCACGTTGGAAATGTTTTACATTGAACCGGCCGTGCGCCGCATTAAAGAAATAAAAGACACAGTGCTTCAAAAAGGAGAAGAGGCCATTCTTTCCAACTACGATATTGAATTTCAGCATGTGTCCTTTGCCTATGATGACGACACCCGGGTGCTAAAAGACATCAGTTTTACCGCCAAACAAGGCGAAGTAACGGCGCTTGTCGGGCCGTCAGGCTCCGGTAAAACATCCATACTCAGGCTGATATCCCGGCTCTATGACTATGATGGCGGCAGCATTTTGATCAATGGGCAAGACATCAAACACATCTCGACAGAGTCTCTTTTTAAAGCGGTGTCTATTGTGTTTCAAGATGTCACCTTATTTAATACGAGTATTTTGGAAAATATTCGCTTGGGCAGAGAAACCGCTTCAGATGAAGAAGTGAAACGGGCGGCACAGCTGGCCAACTGTATGGATTTTATTGAAAAGCTCCCCGCCGGCTTTGATACAAAAATCGGTGAAAACGGAGCGGAGCTCTCCGGCGGTGAAAGGCAGAGGCTTTCTATTGCCAGAGCGTTTTTGAAAGATGCGCCCATCCTCATTTTGGATGAAATATCCGCCAGTCTGGATGTGGACAACGAAAAGAAAATCCAGGACAGCTTAAATCAGTTGATTCAGGATAAAACCGTCATCATCATTTCGCACCGGCTAAAATCCATTGAAAATGTGGATCAAATTGTTGTGATTGATGACGGCTTTGTGGAACAGGCTGGCAATCACAGCGCGCTTATTCAAAACTCCAAAGTCTATCAAAACCTGGTGCATAAGACAAAACTGGCCGAAACGTTTAACTATTAGGAGGTTACGATGCAAGGAAAAAGTTTAAAAATTAAAGATCTGGTGACCATCGGCGTGTTTGCGGTCATTTATTTTATCGTGATGTTTGGGGTGGGGATGATCGGTTTGGTGCCCATTCTCTTTTTGGTCTATCCCACCCTGTTGGGCATCGTCAGCGGCACCATTGTCATGCTTTTTATGGCGAAGGTGCAAAAACCGTGGGCACTTTTCATATTAGGTATGCTCTCGCCCTTGCTGATGTTTGCCATGGGGCATACGTATGTGCTGGCGCTTCATGCCCTAGTGGTGATGCTCATCGCCGAGATGATCAGAAGGGCGGGCCATTATACGTCATTCAAATATAACGCGCTCGCTTTTGCTGTTTTTAACACCTGGATTTGCGGGTCGTTGATGCAAATGCTTTTGATCAAAGACAAATATATAGAGCTCACCAGATCCCAAATGAACGAAGCTTATACCGATGTATTGGAAAAGCTGATCACCTATCCCCACATGGTGTTGGTGTACGTTGGCGCCGTTATAGGCGGCCTCATCGGCGCTTATATCGGAAAAGCGCTGCTTAAAAAGCATTTTTCTAAAGCGGGTATCGCTTGATGTGGGGGCTTCAAAGCAGCAGATGGAATCCCAATCCCATAACAAAGTTTTTTGTTATGGGATTTTTGGGTGCAACCGTTGCTCACCCTCTCGGCCCTTCTTTTGAATGGGCGGTGGTGCTGGTCATTTCGATGATGTATGCGGTCAACGGTTTTCGAAAAGAAAGCGTCAAAAACATCATCATCTTTGCTGTGCTGTTCTTTATTCCCGGTCTGAAAGTCCCTGAGCACTTGCCTTTGCTGATGCAAATGACCTTTTCTTTGCTGTATGTGTTCCGTATGTTCTATTTGCCTTTTGCAGGGGCTGCGTTCTTCATGAAAACGTCAGATGTGGGCAGCATCATCTCATCCATGGACTATCTGAAAATCCCGGGTGCCGTATCGATTCCGATTGCGGTTATTGTTCGGTTTTTTCCATCTTTTATGGAAGAACGAAGGCACATCAAAATGGCCATGAAGATCAGAGGCATTCAAACAAAAAATCCTGTCAAGTATTTGGAATATGTGGCGGTGCCTTTGCTCATCATATCATCCAACATCGCCGATGATATTGCCAAATCGGCAGAAACGAAGTGTATTGCCAATCCCGTTGTGAAAACTCGGTATATACAAATTGGCATCAAGCCCGTTGATTTTATCTACGCTTTAACGATCGCGGCTTTGGTTGCAGGAGGATGGTTATGCTGACAATTGAGAATCTTTCTTTGGCATACGAGGGAGAAGAAGCTGTTTTAAAGGACATTACGTTGAAGATTGAAGACGGTGCGTGTGTGCTTTTGACGGGAGAAAGCGGCAGCGGCAAGTCGTCTCTGATGAACGCCATCAACGGTCTGGCTTTTGCATATGAAAACGCACAGATTTCCGGACACATTCAGGTGGACGGAAAAGACGTTCAGAATTTGCCCCTTTATGAGGTGGCCCAACTGATTGCCAGCGTTTTTCAAAACCCCAAAACTCATTTTTTTAATGTGAATACCACCCATGAGCTTTTGTTTTACCTGGAGAACATCGGCCTGGATCGAAAAGAAATGGACAGACGCATGGCGGATTTGTTGGCGGTTTTTCCCATCGCC
>JAEZVS010000156.1 GCA_023443145.1 Bacillota bacterium
CTCCGGGGACGACCGTTTCTTTTCGGGCATGGCGGGCGATGAGCTTTTGGGTCATCGTCATGCCCATGGCTGCACCTCCTCTAACTGGCTCATATGCAAAATGCGGTTCATGGCATTAATATAAGCCTTGGTGCTGGCAATCAGGATGTTGGTGCTGTAGCCTTTGCCTAGCACCGTGCGGCCGCCGTAACTCATTTTCACCCGAACCTCGCCTTGGGCATCATGACCCGGCGTCATGGCATAGATGCCGTATTCTTCCAGGTGAATCTTGCCGTTAAAGTCGCGCTCAACCAATTTGTCAACCGCCGCATAAGCCGCATCCACCGGACCGCTGCCCAAAGCGGCCAGCTCCACCAACTCATCCCCCACATATACACCCAAGGTGGCGGTGGAGGTCATGTTGGTGCCGGAGAACACGTGGAGGTGGTCATAACGATAATGATCTGCCATGCCGGTGCCGTCTAAAACGATGGCCACCAGGTCTTCGTCCATAATGTCTTTTTTCTCGTCGCAAAGTTTCTTAAAGGTTTCAAAATAACGGTTCAAATCCTCTTCTTGCGGGTTGTAGCCCTATTCATTCAACCGTGTTTGGAAAGCATGGCGGCCGGAGTGTTTGCCCAGCACCATGTTTTCCTTCTTAATGCCGATCATTTCCGGATTCATAATTTCGTAGGTGCTGCGTTCTTTCAACACCCCATCTTGATGAATGCCTGATTCGTGCAAAAACGCATTGCCCCCCACCACACTTTTGTTGGCCGGAATGGGCATGCCGGTGATCTGGCTCACCAGTCGGCAGGCATTGTAAATTTCTGTGGTATTGATGTTTGTATGATAGCCCATCATCACTTCTTTGGTGACAATGCCCATGGCCACTTCTTCCACCGCCGCATTGCCGGCCCGTTCGCCAATGCCGTTCACCGATACTTCAATCTGACGTGCGCCGGCATCCAAGGCCGACAGGGAGTTGGCCACCGCCATGCCCAAGTCGTCGTGACAGTGTACCGAAAAAATGATGCCTTCGCGATTGTCAATGCCTTCAATCACTTCTTTTATAAACTTTGCATATTCCCAAGGCATGGCATAGCCCACCGTATCGGGCAGATTGATGGTGGTGGCCCCGGCCTCAATGGCCGCCGAGCAAATGCGCTGCAAAAAGGGAATTTCGCTTCGTGAGGCATCTTCGCAGGAAAACTCCACGTCGTCGGTGAAGGTTTTGGCATAGCGAATGGCCTTGGTGGCCGCTTCCACCACCTCATCTTCATTCATGCGCAGCTTGTGGGTCATATGAATGGGGCTGGTGGCAATAAAGGTGTGAATGCGGCGGCGTTTGGCACCGGCCAAAGCCCCCATGCAGGCGTCAATGTCTTTCTTGGTGGCCCGTGCCAGGCCGCAAATCACCGGCCCTTCCACTTTCTCGGCAATGGCCTTCACTGCCTCAAAATCGCCGGGTGAAGCGATGGGAAAGCCGGCTTCAATGACGTCTACCCCCAGACGTGCCAACATATGGGCCACGTCCAGTTTTTCCTGTAAATTCATGCTGCAGCCCGGTGCCTGTTCACCGTCTCTCAAAGTGGTGTCAAAAATAATGATGCGGTTTTGGTCTGTCATAATTTTTCCCTCCAAAAAACGCCCTCTTCATCTCAATATTTAGAGACGAAAAGGGCGTGTTTCCGCGGTACCACTCTATTTGCCAATAGGCCACTCAAATCGATAACGGCGATGGACCGGTGCATGTGCACAAGCTCCCCGGCGAGTTCAACCCTGCTTTTGTACGGTCTTCACAGCCCCCGACCGCTCTCTGAACATCCACAAGATTTACTGCTCCGCTTCAACGCTTTTGTTTGTATTGGACACTATTCTATAACAGCATGTCGATTTTGTCCAGTGTTATTTTATTTTTTTTACAGAAATGATTTTCATCATGCGTTACCTCTCTGTCCATCTTTTTCGTTCATATTTAAAACACAAACGCTCTTGACAGAAGGAATATTTATTTGTTAAAATGATGATAAATTAAGAGAATCATATTGTTATTATACATTAGTTTGTTGAAATCGGCTTTTAAGGTAAATCGTCGGGATGGAGACAAACCGTCCTCTCCTTGGTGATGGCCTTGGCACTTGAAGCGATTATCATTTTTATTTCAGCGTATTTGTTTGAATCCGGAGATGTGTTTCCCTTTCGAGGTCATCTTCTGGAACCAGGCCACCGGCTCATCACCTTATACAACACAGTAGCAGTATTGATGATGCAAAATGTCATGCAACGCTTTTTATCTGCTAAAGCCCAATAAATCTTACAATCGCAACACTGGATCCTATTAATCAATCAGGTAAATGTAATGAATCTATCACACTATAAAAAAATCATCACGCGATCTATTTTGTATGTACTATTGCTGGCACTCATTCTTTATTTAGCTGTGCGATGGTATCAAATAGATGTGGCCGATTTTGGCGCCATGGCAGAAGGCTGGAATGCATTCTTATTTAAAACCGGTATCTGCTCAGATACCTTGGCTACCCTCTTTCTACTCACGTGGTTTCTTTTAATACATGAACCTAAAAAAGATTGGCCATCTTTGTCGGCATTTGTTTTGCTGAATGTCTGCATCTTTTCCATATTTTTTTCCCTGGCTTATACTTTCTTTTATTCAACGTTCTCTTTTTATCACCTCGTCTTGTGGTTTTTCTCTTTTTGCTTAGCGCTCTTCAATGTATTAACCTTTCAATCACTGGCATTGCGCATTGTCAAAAAGAAATCCCTTGTTTTTCTGCTCAATTTATTACTCATCGTAATCGGATTTATGCTTTTTGTCAGTAAAAACCATATGGTCAACTATTTTCCACATGTTCAATTTTTGCAGGCAGCTTATCTGCCGAATGGCGATTTTATGAACTTTGTTCTACCAAGACATTATTTCTTCATAATCAATGGATTAAGTGTTCTCTTGTGGTCACTTTTATGCCATCGGCTGGAGAAGCATGCTTTTCTTCGAAGCCACAAAAAAATCTCCTGAAATCATTCCGATTTCAGGAGATTTTTTAATCAAATACTTTACCTCTCGATCAATCCTTCAAGCTTTCAGCAAAAGATCGTATATTTTACCGCTGTCATCAAGATAGAGTGCATGATCGATGGTCAAGGGGATATCCGGCGAGAGGGTGTTTCGATTGTCGTTGGTGAGTTGAAAGCGCTTGGTGGAATACATGATGGACATTTTTGATTCGGGCAAGGTAAAGGTTCTAACATCACCAAACCCGTCTAAAGCGCCGCCCGTATCTTCTCCCACCAAGAGCGCATGGTATTCATCTTTTAAACTGAACGCCTGCAGCACCCCGCTGGAAAAGGTTTTGCGGCCAATAACGGTATAGAGCTTTGTTGAGGGGTAGCGGTTTATTCTATTGCTGAGGATCTTCTCCAATTTATTGCCCGGATAGTAGGTGCCCCCAACGTCATCTTGCAAATCAATGATGACGTTTTTAATTTGAGCATCATCGGCCAAAGCCTGTTCAAATGTGGCGGGGATATTCATAAGCGGTGGGTGATGATAAATTTTCAGCACCACAGTTTCCGGAGAAAGTCTTTTGACCTGAAAAGCCTCGTCCGGAGTTTGACGAATCATATGCATTTCAGAATTCTTTTTCGCATCTAAGGGATGGTTGCCTTCACTTGTCTTTAACACAAGTTCGGTATCGGTGCACACCTTTAGGTGATGCAGCAAACGCTGGTCGTTAGAGTAGCGCTCAAACTCGGCTTTAAAGCGGTTTTCATTATCATAGGGAATAAAGGGTCGAAACTTTTCATAAATCTCTTCTATGGCTTGACCGTTTAACGACACCACCTTCTGCCCCAAAAGTTGGCGATGGGCGTCATCGGTGTTGACAATAAAAAAGCCATCTGCCAATTTTGCAATCTGAAAAGGGAACACCAGGGAATTGCCATCGATGTAATTGACCACATAGGTGTGACCATCGTTGATGGCCGCCACCATTTCCAGCAAAGCCACCGGCTTATCCGGCGTCTTTTTCAATGCCTCCACTTTGGCTTCCCAATCTTTCTGACTGATTTTTGTAAAAGGATCTATGTGTGACTCCGGCAATTTGCTTTCCAGAAAGGCAAAATCTTTATCCCACTGTTGATCGCTCACATCCTTTTGCCCGATGGAAATGTTGATAAACGGCGATATCAGATAAACAAGGGCCAGCACCACGATAACAGCCCCCACACCGGCGATTATTTTTTTCATACGCTCTTTCTCTCCCAAATGATGTCCCAAGCCATTTTGCGCTGACACATCGTGACCACGGCAAAAAAATAATATAGGATGATCCTATCATCCTTGGAC
>JAEZVS010000165.1 GCA_023443145.1 Bacillota bacterium
CTGTGCAAGTGTCGTTGCCCCAAAGTTTTGATGGGGCCGAATTATCTCTTTCCGCTAAAGATCTTTCCGTGACGTTGCCCAATCAAGTGCGGTGGCATCTTGGCTATGGTGAGGACATCACTTTTAACGGCTGGCATTTTCATGTGCAGAATCGCTCCGGAGACGTCATTGCTTTTCAATTAAAAAATCAGCCCGGGCTGACATTTATTTATGCGTCTTATGTCATGCTGGTGCTGGGGGTGTGCCTTTGGGTGATGGGTGTCGCCGGCCGTATACGGACACAATGGCAAAAATAAGGAAACCGGACAAGTTGTACAAAATATCACAAATGAATTTTGATTTTTTGTATTTATTTCAACACCTCAAATTTTTATAAATTTTATTTTTGAAACGCAAAAAATACTCTAATTAATAATCGATTAAATATTTTTTTGGTTGACAAAACGGATTGTTATGTGTATATTGGTTATAGAAAGAAATAAAAAACATACGCATAAACTTATTTGTTAAAAAACAACAAAAAAGAAAATATAAAGGCCAATAAGGCAGAATATGTGGCAAGCCCTCCGTCTGAGACCGCCGCACGGCATTGCTTTTTGCAGATTCACCTCCCTCGAAGACAATGGTCTCTCAGCGCGGGTTTTGCGTGGATGTTGTTGAATTTCAACATGAGAAAGAAAGCACAATCTCACAATCTCACATTCTCTTTTTCTTATGGTTGGGAAACGATTTATTGGCCTTGGAGAAGCCCAAAAGGAGGAGACATTATGTCAGAAGTCACTTATCAAAGCGTTACTCCGGAAATTGTAGAACAGTTCCGGGCTGTTGTGCCGGGAAAAGTGTTCGTAGAAGGAGACATCAATCCGGATTATTTTCATGATGAAATGCCCATCTATGGACACGGATCGCCGGATGTGCTTATTGAAGCCACCACCACCGAAGACATTGCAGCCATCGTTAAAATCTGTTATGAAAACAGCATTCCCGTCATACCCCGCGGCGCAGGCACAGGCCTAACAGGGGCCGGGGTGGCATTGTCCGGCGGCGTCATGATTGATATGACAAAAATGAACAAAATTTTGGAATACGATCTGGAAAACTTTGTGGTGCGTGTGGAGCCGGGCGTTTTATTAAATGATTTGGCTGAAGATGCCCAAAAACAGGGCTTGCTTTATCCGCCCGATCCCGGTGAAAAATTTGCCACCCTGGGCGGCAATGTGGCCACCAACGCCGGCGGCATGCGCGCGGTGAAATATGGATCCACCCGCGACTATGTGCGCGCCATGACGGTGGTACTGGCCACCGGTGAAATTGTTAAACTGGGGGCCACCGTATCCAAAACCAGTTCCGGCTACAGCCTCATCAATTTGATGATCGGCTCGGAAGGCACCTTAGGTATTATTACGGAGCTTACCTTAAAACTTATTCCGGCGCCGAAAGAAACCGTTTCGCTCATTATTCCCTATGAAAATTTGGACGACTGCATTCGCACGGTGCCTCTTTTCTTTAAAAATCATCTGCAGCCTCAGGCTCTGGAATTTATGGAAAGAGAAATTGTGCTTTCCTCGGAGCGCTACATCGGCCGCAGCGTTTTTCCTCAAACCCATGACGGTATTGAAATTGGCGCCTATCTTTTGGTGACCTTTGACGGCGACAATATGGAAGCTTTGGAAACCATTACCGAAAAAGCTGCTGAAATTGTGCTGGAAGCCGGCGCCATCGATGTATTGATTGCCGATACTCCGGCTAAAAAACGCGATGCCTGGGCGGCGCGCAGTTCTTTCTTGGAAGCCATTGAAGCGGAAACCGATCTTTTAGACGAATGCGATGTGGTGATGCCGGTCAATCAGATTGCCAAATATTTGGCATATGTGAATGAAGTCGGCAAAAAATATGATTTTGCAGTGAAAAGCTTCGGTCATGCCGGCGACGGCAACCTGCATATTTACACCTGCAGCAACGATATGGACGAAGATGAGTTCAAACGCCAGGTGGATGAATTTATGACCGATATCTATAAAAAAGCCGATGAGATGGGCGGTCTTCTTTCCGGGGAACATGGCGTGGGCGCCGGCAAAATGTGCTATTTGGCACAACTTTCCGGGGAAACGTCTATGCATCTGATGCGCGGCATCAAAGAAGTGTTCGACCCCAAAATGATACTGAATCCCGGCAAGGTGTGTTACAAACCTGCATAAATCATTGGTGCGTCTCCGGCGTGCCGTGGTAGATATATTTTATTACTCAAACCAATCAGGAGGGACAAATCATGGCTTATTTAATTTCAGAAGAAGCCCAGGACTTATTGCAGGACGTCAAACGATTTTGTGAAAACGAAGTAGTGGAACAATGCAAAGAGTATGACAGAACTGGCGAATTCCCCAAAGAAATCTACGACAAAGCCATTGAACAAGGCTATCATGCACTGGAAGTACCTGAAGAATACGGCGGCCCGGGCCTTTCCCGTGTTGACGTAGCAGCCCTCATTGAACAGATGGCCATTGCCGATGCCGGCTTTGCCACCACCATCTCTGCCAGCGGCTTGGGTATGAAACCGGTTCTTATTGCCGGTAACGAAGAACAGAAAAAACGTGCTTGCCAACTCATCTTGGATGGCGGCTTTGCAGCTTTCTGTCTGACGGAACCGGGTGCCGGTTCAGATGCCGGTGCCGGTAAAACCACTGCAGTGCTCGACGGCGACGAATACGTGTTGAATGGTCGCAAATGCTTCATCACCAACGGCGGCGTGGCGTCTTTCTATTGTGTCACCGCTATGACGGACAAATCTCAGGGCGTAAAAGGCATCTCCATGTTCTATGTGGAAGCCGACACCCCGGGCCTCAGCACAGGGAATCACGAAGATAAAATGGGTATTCGCACATCCACCACTTGTGACGTGGTCTTAGAAGATGTACGTGTGCCGAAAGAAAATCTTCTTGGCGGCGAAGGCAAAGGCTTCGGCATTGCCATGAAGACCCTCGACCAGGCCCGCAGCTGGATGGGCTGTGTAGCCACCGGTATTGCCCAGCGCGGCATTAACGAAGCAGTGGCTTATGGTAAAGAACGCATTCAGTTCGGCAAACCCATCCTGAAAAACCAAGGTCTCCAATTCAAATTGGCAGATATGGACATGAAGACGGAAGTGGCCCGTCAAATGGTGGCCCACGCCCTCACCAGAATGGATATGGGTCTTTCCTTCTCCAGAGAATCGGCCATGGCGAAATGCTATGCATCCGATATTGCCATGGAAGTGGCTTCTGAAGCCATTCAAATTTTCGGCGGTTACGGCTACAGCCGCGAATATCCCGTTGAAAAACTCTTGCGCGATGCCAAGATCTTCCAAATCTTTGAAGGAACCAACGAAGTTCAGAGAATCGTTATCGCCAACAACCTGCTTGGCAAATTTTAATCACTAGAGGAGCATGTAACCATGGATATTCTTGTTTTCATTAAACAGGTGCCGGATGATGCCATCGAAATCACATTTGATGATGCCAAAGATGCCATCAACTTTCACGATGCCGAAAACATCGTGAATGCTTTTGACACCTATGCCCTTGAAATGGCCACCCGTCTGAAAGAAGCTCAAGGCGGGGAAATCACGGTGTTAAGTATTGGCCCGGACAGCGCTAAAAATTCGCTGAAAAACTGCCTGGCTGTTGGCGCTGACAAAGCGGCCATTGTCATTGATGATGCGTATCAGGAAAAAGATACCCGCACCATCGCCAAGATGCTGGCCAAAGCGGTGAAAGAACTGGAAACCGCCAAAGGTGGGGCTTTTGACCTCTTCTTCTGCGGTAAAGAATCGACCGACTATGCCTCCGGTCAAGTAGGCATTATGTTCGCTGAAGAAATGGGGTTGGGTGTGGTCACCAATGTGGTCGACGTGGAAAAAACGGCCGACGGCGTGAGCGCCAAACATGAAACCGAGTCTGGTTACACCTTGATTGAAGCAGCCTGCCCTTCGGTGCTCACTGTGGAAAAACCGAAATACGATCCGCGTTACCCCACAGTTAAGAGCAAAATGGCCGCACGTAAAAAACCGATCGAAGAACTGTCGGTTGCTGACGATGCTGCACCGGCACTAAAGGTGCTCAAAGTATATGGTCCGCCCAAACGTCAAGGCGGCGTGAAAATTGTCGAAGAATCGACTGAAGAAGCCGTTGCGAAGGCCATGGCACTCATTGTCGATGCGAAAGTTCTGTAGGAGATGTGAAATATGAGCCTTGCAGCAGGAAAAAATATTATGGTCTTCGTCGATGTTGCCGATGGAGCACCTGTCAATAATGCATTGGAAGTTCTCGGTAAAGCTCATGAACTGGCCGGGGCCAAAGGTGAAGAAGTGCTGGCTGTTGTTGTCGGCGAAGGTGCCGATGCCGCCGCTGATGTGGCTGCAAAAGCCGGCGCCGACAAAGTGGTTGTGGTAGATAAAGGCGCCTATCAGTTTGAAGTGTGGGCCGATGTGTTGAAAGCATTGGTGAAAAAATATGAACCTGCGCTATTCCTTCTGCCCAGCACCCAACATGGTAAAGATATTGCCGCTTCCGTGGCCAATGATTTGGAAACCGTAGGTGTGAATGAAGCCATGGATATTCGTTTTGAAGGCGAAGACGTGGTTTTCACCACCCCTCTTTACGGCGGCACCGTCTTAAACGATGTCAGCGTGGAAGGTTTCCCCAAAATTGCCACCGTGCGTTCAGGGGCCTTTAAAAAACTGCCGCCTGAAGAAGCCACGGCAGGTGCCGTTGAAAAAGAAACGGTGGATACGGCAGAGCCTAAGACCAAAGTGGCCGATGTGGTTCAGGAAATTTCCGAATCCATCAATCTGGAAGAAGCCGAAGTGGTTATTGCCGGTGGCCGCGGTATGGGCAATAAAGACAACTTTAAACTGGTACAGGATTTGGCTGACCTTCTCGGCGGTGTGGTGGGTGCAACCC
>JAEZVS010000073.1 GCA_023443145.1 Bacillota bacterium
ACGTTGGTGTCATCCACAATGAGCATGCGCCGGCCCACGTCCATGGTCAAAGGGCCTCGGGTGATGTGCCTTTCTTCATTTCGGTTGCTGTCGGAACGACGCAAAAGCGCACGCACACGGGCCAAAAGCTCCATCACCCCGAAGGGCTTGGTGAGATAGTCGTCTGCGCCCAAATCTAAGGCGCGCACTTTGTCATATTCATTGCCCAAAGCGGTGAGCATTAAGATGGGCAGTTCACGACTGGACGCATCACGGCGCAATTTTTTTAATAGCGTCATGCCATCGGTATCCGGCAGCATGATGTCCAATATGAGCAAATCCGGACGGGCGTCGGCAGCAAAGTATTCTTCTACGCTGGCATATCCACCGGTGGCATATCCTTGGTTTTCCAACGCATAGCAGACCAATTTGCGAATCGAGGCATCGTCCTCAACGATGGCTATCGTAGGCATGACGTCACTCCTTTTCTTCTCCTCTGGTTTCTCCGGTGATGGCATAGCGCACCCAATAGGCAATGTTGACGGTATGATCGGCCATACGCTCAAAATATTTGGCGATCATATAATAATTGAGTGCCGCTTCTATGGCATCATCGCTGTCATCGGAACGAATGAGATCTATCAGCGCTTGACGCACGTCTTTAAAGAGTTCATCCACTGCATCGTCGGTTTGGATGACGGCTTGGGCAATGTCCAAATCTCGGGCCACAAAAGCATCCACTGCCATGGAGGCCATTTTAGCGGTGATGGCGCCCATATGACACAATATGCCCCGTTGATTTTTCTCAGCCACACCTTGATGGAGCAGACTCATCCAGGAAATGTTGACGGCTTGATCACCAATGCGCTTCATGTCCGACACCATTTTAAGGGCGGCGGAAACCAATCGCAAATCGGTGGCCACCGGCTGTTCATGTAAAAGCAGACGCAGACAGCGCGCCTCAATAGATTGCTCCAAGCGGTCCACTTCTTTTTCCATACGAAGCACCGCTTCGGCATCTTTTTCGTCACCGGTGCTCAAGGTTTCGGTGGCATATTCAATGGCGCTTTCCACAAAAGAGCCCATACGCACCACATCGCTGTTCAGATGGTTCAACTCCTGATTAAATCGTTCTCTCATTTGGCGCCTCCTTAGCCAAAACGTCCGGTGATGTAGTCTTCAGTTCTCGAATCTTTGGGATTGGAAAACAACTCGGACGTTGGCGCCGCTTCCACCACATCACCTAAAAGAAAGAACACCGTATGGTCAGACACACGCACCGCCTGTTGCATGTTGTGCGTCACCATAATAATAGTGTACTCTTTCTTGAGTTCTTCAGCAAGTTCTTCAATTTTTGACGTTGAGATGGGGTCGAGCGCACTGGTGGGCTCATCCATGAGCAGCACCTCCGGCTCCACCGCCAAGGCACGGGCAATACACAGACGCTGTTGTTGACCGCCGGAAAGGCTCAGCGCCGATTTTTTCAGACGATCTTTCACTTCGTCGAAAATGGCGGCCTGTGTTAGGGAGCGCTCCACTATCTCATCCAGTTCTTTTCTCCCTTTCACGCCATGAAGACGGGGGCCATAGGCCACGTTGTCATAAACACTCATGGGGAAAGGATTGGGGCTTTGAAAAACCATGCCCACCCGTTTGCGCAACAGGCACACATCCATGTTTTTATCAAAGATGTTTTCGCCGTCTAAAAGAATCTGTCCTTCGATACGAACGCCTTCCACCAAATCGTTCATGCGGTTGATGGATTTAAGGAGCGTGGATTTCCCACACCCGGACGGACCGATAAAAGCGGTAATTTCTCGTTCGGGAATGGTCAGGTTGATGTTCTTTAAGGCTTGAAAGGTGCCGTAGAAAAGATTCAAATCCGCAATGTGCACCTTTACCACTTGCTCTGAAGGCATTTTGTTTTTCAACGCCACTGTATCGCTCATGGATGCTTTCATTTTAATTTGTTCGCTCATCTTATTCTCCCTGTTGCTTTTTGTCTGCGTATCGACTGAGAAGGCGGGCAGCGATGCTGAAAAGCAGCACCAGCGCTAAGAGCGTGGCAGACGACAAATTGGCAATTTGTGCAGCATTGGCTGCGAGCGCTTCGGTGCGCGACGCCCAGATTTGAAGCGCCAGTGTTTCACTGGGCCGCATAGGGTTCAGCGGACACGTCGGCGACGAGAAATCCCAGTTGGACCAATTGATATCGGTGCTCATCCCTGCCGTATAAAGCAGGGCCGCCGCTTCACCGAAACTACGCCCGGCGCCTAAGATAATGCCGGTCATAATACGGGGAAAAGCCGCCGGCAGCAACAGCTTGCAAATGGATTGCCAGCGCGTTGCGCCCAAACCCAAGCTGCCCTCTTTATAGTGACGGGGGAGCGATCGAACGGCATCTTCCGTTGTGGTTGTGATGAGGGGAAGGTTTAAGATGGCAAGTGCCAACGCCCCTGAGATCATGTTCCACTGGGCGCCCACCATCACTATAAAGGCCAGATAACCGAAAAGACCCACCACAATGGACGGCAGCGACGACAGTGTTTCAATGGCAATGCGCAGGCCTTTGTTGAGACGAGATTGTCCCGCATATTCGGCCATATACACGCCGGCACAAATGCCCAAAGGCACGCTCACCAAAAGAGATAGAAACACCATATAAATGGTGTTAAACAGTTGATTGCCGATGCCTTTACTGTTAAAAGCAAAAAGTGCCGGATCAAAATCTTTCAGGGCCTGAAAAAACACATGCCCGATAATTGCCACCAAGACCACGATGGCAAATACAGCCGCCAAATTGATGATGGCGGTCATCAGCTTGTCCATCATATGACTGCGCTGATATCTGCTTTGTTGCGACATAGTCCCCTCCTTTATTGAATCTGCCGGCGTCATTACTTATGCTTCTTCATTTCTCGCGAAGCAATGATGTGCACAATGACGATAAAAAGCATGGAAATAATGAATAAGAGCAACGCCATGCTCCAAAGGGCCATGTTGTATTCGCCCCCTTCGGCCGCACCGCCCATATCGGAGGCAATGGCTGTGGTTAGATTGATGGTGGGTGATAAGATGCCTTCGGGAAAAGCGCGGGTTTTCCCGATGACCATGGCCACCGCCAAAGCTTCGCCGAAAGCTCGGGCCAGGCCCAGGATAATGCCTGTGTAGATGCCACCACGAGCGGCCGGCAGCACCACCTTCCAAATCACCTGCCAGCGCGTTGAACCCAGTCCCCAGGCTGCATGGCGATAGGGCACGGGAACGGCTCGGAGAGCATCGGCACTCAAAGTGGTAATGGTGGGAAAGATCATCACCGCCAAAACAATCCCGGCCGCCAATACTGAAAACCCAAAGGGCCGATCGAACACTTTGGC
>JAEZVS010000119.1 GCA_023443145.1 Bacillota bacterium
GGCACTGGCGCTTAAAAGGTTGACGACGGTCAATGCCACCAGGCCGATTAAGGCTGTTGCCCAAGTGGGAAAGTTGGGCCACCAAAAATGCACGTAGACTCCGATGGCGGTAAGCTCGGCCATACAAATGACCACCCATTCAATCCAGTATGTCCACCCGACCATATAAGCATGAAAGGGGCCAAGATAATCGTTGGCATAAGTGCTGAATGAACCGGTCACCGGATGTTCAACGGCCATTTCACCTAAGGCGCGCATGATGAAGAAAATGATGACACCTGCCAAGCCGTAGGTAAAGAGAATGCCGGGGCCGGCCATTTCAATGGTGGTGGCGGAACCTAGAAAGAGACCGACGCCGATGGCACCGCCAATGGCGATCATCTCAATGTGGCGGGCTTTTAACCCACGATTGAGTTCATTGTTTTGAGACATAGATTTTTTCTCCTCTCCAGTGATTGCGTAAAGCTGAATACAATGTATGAGGGCGCTGTCAATGTTTTCCATAACAGAAACCGCGGCCGTTTGTCCACAGTATGCCGTTGTTTCCATAAAGCAAACATTGCGTAGCAAAAGCTTTGCTGCATGGTGCCGACATGCAGTACGAAGCTTCTATGGATACCTTAGCACAAACAAAAATCGTCTACAATCTACAAAAGTTTTTTATCAATTAGGTACAAATTGATGTGATAACATCTATATCAGCTAAAAAACGATTTTTAGATGATCTTTTATATTACAGTTAAAAAATGTCCGAAAATCGCGATGGAGAGACAAAAAAATGGTAATTTTTAGAAAGTTTTTTCTATCTGAAAATAAAAATTTCATGCTGTTTTGAAACCCTGAGCAGGAAAATATTGACAAAATTTATAGAAATTGATAAGAAACACCTATAGATACCATAAGGACATATATAGAATGTGATGGATATAAATATGTTCCGTTGGGCTTTTTTTATGGTTTCCTTTCGGCCCCATCTTTCCGGCTTGTCAATCATCCGACGTTGTTATGCAAAAGAAATCTGCAACGGAGGCCTTTAACTTTGCAGCGACCGGTCGGTTAAAGCAAGTGAGTCGGATGTCAAAAAAAAAGCACCCGGCCAAAGGCGCAGGCGCATGATCACTCACATGAGCGGGGCAAAGATCTTTAATATGTTGCGGCCCACCCGTCTCCAAAGAGGAACGGCGGCCAGCCATTCGTTGGTGATTTCCAGAGAATGATTTTCAATGGTATGAATCATATCCATATAAATGGACTGAATGGATGTGGTATTATAAAGGAGCGCACCGCATTCAAAGTGCAAATACATGCTGCGGTAGTCCATATTGACTGTGCCTACATAACACGTTTCGCCATCCACCAATACGGTTTTGCTGTGTAAAAAACCGGGCTGATACTCGTAGATGTGCACGCCGGCATTGATTAAAAACGCATAGTCGGCCCGTCCCACCGATTGTACATACCACTTGTTGTCCGGTATTCCCGGGGTGACAATGTGTACATCCACATCACGCTTGGCGGCGTTGGCGATGGCGGTGAGCATTTCATTGGAGAGCACCAAATAAGGGGTAAAGATATGAATGGTGCGGGTGGCCTGGGCAAACAGATTGCGGAAGGTGGTTTCACTGACCAGCTCGTCGCTTAACGGATCATCTGCCACAGGCTGCACCACGCCCATGCTGGGGATTTTATCCAAATGGTCAGGTAAAAAAGGCGCAAGGGCCGGTTCCTCTCCGGTGAGGTAGCTCCACATGGCTAAAAAGAGTAAGGTATATCCGGTGGCGGCTTGTCCGTAAAATTGAATGCCGCTGTCTTTCCAATAACCGTAGAGGTGCAGGTGATTGATGTATTCATCGCCAATGTTCACCCCGCCGGTGAAGGCGGTGTGTCCGTCAATGACGGTGATTTTACGGTGGTCACGGTTGTTAAAGCGAATCGACAAAATGGGATGAAAAGGTCCAAAGACGGCGGTACGAATCCCTTTTGATTTAAGAAAACGGTCATAATACGCCGGTAGACGGCGAATGGTGCCGATGTCGTCATAAATCAGGCGCACGTCCACGCCCTTTTTAACTTTGCGCTCCAATACATTTAAAATGCGCTGCCACATGTAGCCGTCGGCGATGATGAAGTATTCCATAAAAATGTAACGCTCGGCTTTTTCCAGGGCCTGCAAAAGGTCTTCAAACATATCCTCGCCGCTGGGATAATAAATGGATTGGGTGTGTTGAAAAGTGGGCATGAGGGTATGGGTTTCAATATAATGGGCTTGTCCCACCTGGTGAGCGGTTTTTAGTCCGCATTCGGGGCTTGCTGCCCGAGCGCGTACCACGTCGCTTTGGGCAAACTGTGTCCATATATGGTTGATGGCGCTCATTTTTCGTTGGGCATAAGGTTTGGACTGATTCCCTCCTAAAATGAGATAGATCAGTCCGCCGAATACGGGGAACATTAAGATGACGATGAGCCACGCCATCTGATAGGCCGGCGGCATTTTGCGGTTGATGATCCAAAGCACCATGCAGCCCGATAAAACGAGAAGAGCGGATTCAATATAAATGCTTTTTTCCTGAAAGCGCGAGATCAGCACCAGTAGAAAAGCCAGCTGAGCCAAAATGGCCAAAATGGTCCAAGTGACACGGCTGGTGATGAGGCTGAGCAAGCCGCGTAAAGATTGTGGCAAATAGTGAAGCGCCATCCGTCTGACACCCTTTCCCATGTTACATATTGTCATTGGCTTATTTTATCATGCCCCCTCAAGGGCGCGCAAGAAATTGGAGGAACCCTATGTCTATTTCTGATATGCCCGGATTGGGACAAATGCTGCCTAATCTTATCGATTTTGTCTATTTGGTGCCGGCAGTGCTGCTGGCCATGACCATCCATGAATATGCCCACGGCTATGTGTCTTATCGCTTGGGAGACCCGACACCGGTACATGACGGGCGTCTGTCTTTGAACCCTTTGCATCATTTGGATCCGTTGGGCACCATTATGCTCATACTGTTCCGCTTCGGCTGGGCCAAACCGGTGATGGTGAACCCCCAGTATTATCGTCGGCCCAAACAGGGCATGGCAATGGTGGCGGCGGCCGGTCCCTTGGCCAACTTCGTTCTGGCCTTTCTGTCTATTTTTATATATGTGACCATTACCAAACTCTATGGCGGTGTTGTTCCCGATTTGTGGCATGCGGCTCTGCGCTTTTTTACCATCTTGGCCAGCATCAACGTGGGTTTGGGGGTCTTTAATCTCATTCCCATACCGCCGTTGGACGGCTCTAAAGTGTTTGGGGCTTTTTTGCCCAATGAACTATATGCACGCTTTCTTAATATTTCTACAGTGGGATTCATCATCGTGCTGGCGCTTTTTTATTTCGGCATCTTGACCAAACCGCTGATGTATTTGCTAATGACCATCACCAATGGGCTGGTGAGTGCGGCCGATGCCCTTACTTTCTTTCTCAATCAGCCCGGCGGACTTTTATAACACAATCAGGAGAGACAACGAATGCCCCAAATCAACCAACCCACTGTGGCCTTTCACACCTTAGGCTGCAAGGTCAATCAACATGACAGCGATGTGATGGCTGCACTCTTTCAAAAACGTGGCTATCGGGTGGTGCCTTTTCGCGAAAAGGCGGATGTGTATGTGGTGAATACCTGTACCGTCACCCATCTGTCCGATAAAAAAAGCCGTCAGATGTTGCGGCGAGCCACGGCTAAAAACCCTCAAGCCATTGTGGTGGCCTCCGGGTGCTATGCCCAAAGTGCACCGGAAGACCTTAAAACCCTCGCCGGTGTGGACATCATCATCGGCACCAACGAACGGCATAAAATCGTGGATGCGGTGGAAGCCCATCAAAAAAACGGCGAAGTGGCTGTTTATCTGCCTGCTCGGGAAGAAATGACCCATTACGAATGTTTGCCCCACGAGCGGGTGAGCGATATGACCCGGGCTTACGTAAAAATAGAAGAGGGTTCCAATCAATTTTGTAC
>JAEZVS010000170.1 GCA_023443145.1 Bacillota bacterium
TTGTCAATTTTAACGGCTTTACGATGGGGATCATCGGCAGGCAGCGTCAGTTCATCAAAAATGCTTTCACGAGTGAAACTATAGTTCAACACTTCGTGCAAACCACAAGCCGCCAAGTGCTTCGTCATGATGCGGCGCAGACGCTGCACGTCCGTCAACACCCCGGCATGTGTGGCCCCATAAGGCAGACTTTCCGGAATATTGTCATAGCCGTAAAGGCGCGCCACTTCTTCTATGAGGTCTTCCTCAATGGCAATGTCCGGACGCCAATCCGGCGCCGCCACCGTCACCAGATCTGCTGTTTCTTCCAGCACCTCAAAATGCAGACGGCGCAAAACATCCACCATAAAGCTCGGAGAAATATCGGTTCCCAAAAGGGCATTACACGTGGCATAACGCATCGTCACCTGCTTCGGCGCGCGCCCTTGGGGATAAATATCAATTTGATCCCTCGCCACTTGACCTCCGGCATAGCGCGCCATTAACGCCGCCGCCCGATGAGATGCCAACATGGTCATATCAATCGATAAGGTTTTTTCATTACGAATAGATGCTTCCGAACGCAAGCCCAGCGCAAGCGATGTGCGGCGCACATTTTTCGGGTTAAACCACGCGCTTTCCAAAAAGACGGTCTCCGTCTCCGGGCGAATTTCCGTATTTTCTCCACCCATCACACCGGCAATGCCAATGGCTCTCTCTTTATCGGTAATGAGCAGCATATCTGTATTCAAATCACGGCTTTTCCCATCTAAAGTAACGATGGATTCTCCTTCGTAGGCCCGGCGCACAATAACCTCGTCACCGGCAATTTCTTTGGCGTCAAAGGCGTGTAAAGGCTGGCCCGTTTCCAACATCACGTAGTTGGTCACATCCACCAGGAAGGAAATGGGGCGCACCCCTGCCGCCTGCAGGCGATGCTCCATCCATAGAGGCGAACGGCCATCGGTCACACCACGGATAAGCGTACCCACATAGCGTTCGCAGAGATCGGGGGCTTCCACCGAAACCGACATTTCTCCGTCAATGCATTGCTCTGACGGAGTATAGCTCACATCTAAAGGCCGCACCGGTTTTTCCAAAAGTGCCGAAACCTCCCGCGCCAAGTTATAGACCGACATACAATCGGAACGGTTGGGGGTCAGATCCACATCAAAGATGGCATCACGTAAACCCAGATAAGCGCAAGCATCTTCGCCCAAAGGTGCATCTGCCGGCAACACACGAATGCCGTCTTTATCATCCGGTGCCACCAAATCATCGGGCACGCCCAATTCCTGCATGGAGCAGATCATACCATTGGAGGTGACGCCCCGCAATGCCGCTTGTCCAATCGTCACGCCGCCGGGCAAGGTGGCGCCCACTTGAGCAAAGCACACCTTCTGACCCGCGGCCACGTTGGGCGCGCCGCACACAACACCGATGCGGTTTTCGCCGTCGGTGGTCACCGTGCAGACATGGAGATGGTCCGAATCGGGATGATCCTCACAAGTGAGCACTTCCGCCACCACCACTCCCGACACTTCTTGCGCCGGATATGCAATACCGCCAATCTCCACCCCGGCACGGGTGATGATCTCTGCCAATTCTTCCGGCCCTGCGGTGATATCCACATATTCTTTCAACCATTCGTAAGAGACTAACATAAGCCCTCCTTAAATTGCGTGAGAAAACGCAAATCGCCGCCATAGAAAAGGCGCAAATCGTTTACGCCGTAACGCAGCATGGCAATGCGCTCCACACCCATGCCAAAAGCAAAGCCGCTCACCTCGGTGGGGTCATAGCCGCCGGCACGGAGCACATTGGGATGCACCATCCCGCTGCCTAAGATTTCCAACCAGCCTGTGTGGCTGCACATGCGGCAACCGGCGCCGCCGCAGTTGACGCAGGATATATCCACTTCGCAAGAAGGCTCGGTAAAAGGAAAATAGCTGGGACGCAAACGAATTTTTACGTCTTTACCGAACATCTCACGGGAAAATGCCAAGAGCACACCTTTAAGATCGGCCATCGTAATGCCTTTGTCGATGACAATGCCTTCAATTTGATGGAACATCGGCGAATGGGTGGCATCGTCGTCTTTGCGATAGACCTTACCGTGGCAGATGATCTTCACCGGCAATGTTCCCGCTTTCGCTTCCATGGTGCGCACCTGCACCGGTGAGGTCTGAGTGCGCAGCACCACATTGCTGTTGATATAGAAGGTGTCCTGCATATCGCGCGCCGGATGATCTTTGGGCAGATTCAAAGCTTCAAAGTTATAGTAATCGCTTTCAATTTGCGGCCCTTCCGCCACTTCAAAGCCCAGTCCGGTGAAGATGCGCTCCGTATCCATCAACACTTGCGTCAACGGATGCAGACTGCCTGCCGGACGGGTTTTGCCCGGCAAGGTCACGTCGATGCGTTCCGTTTCCAAACGCGCTTGTAATGCCGCTGTTTCCAATGCGGCCTGCCGGTCTTTAATGGCTGTTTGAACCGCATCGCGCACGGTATTGGCCAGCTCGCCCATTAAGGGCCGCTCTTGCGGATCCAGCTTGCCCATCCCTTTTAAGATGGCAGTCAACTTTCCTTTCTTGCCCAGCACACCAACGCGCACTTCATCAAGCGCCTTAAGAGAAGACGCCTCGGCGACGGCTTGCAGAGCCTCTTCTTGAATCTGTTTCAGTTGCTCTTTCACGTCAATCCTCCTCGAAAATAAAAAAGCGAGAACCTCATCACAGGGACGAAGTTCTCGCGGTACCACCCAATTTATTTCAGGCCAACGGCCGGAAATCACTCATTGCATTAACGCCTGCTGCGTCAGGATCTACTGTTCTCTTTCAACCCTGCCGGCTCCCGGGCGAAAGCCACTGACGGTCTGTCTCAAAGGCTCTCAGCATCTGCCTTTTTCTCTGGAGAGATCTCTAAACCATCCGGCACCCGATCGCTGCCGTTTATCTTGTTGATTGTTGTGTATCAGTATAGCACCGCCCTGCACCAATTGCAAGGAGATTAGAGAGCAACCGTTTTGTTGGTGTCGTAGCGCTTGCCATCCACATCAATGTACACGTCAAAGGTACCGGACAATCCTTCGCGGCTGATGTGATATTGGAAATCGTTGTCTTTTTGCACCTCAAACGACACACAGGCTGCGGTCACATCGTGTACTTCCGTGGGGATATTGTAGAAATGGTTTTTATCTCCGCGCAATTCAACAATCACTTCGGAACCTTCTCGGAAGGTGGCACGAATAGAAAGACGGTCTTCTTCCAAAGTGAGTTTGAGATTATGTTTTTCCGGCAACATCCCGGCCTCTTTGAAGTTGACTTTCATAAATTCCAGCGTTTCACCAAAGCCGCCTAAAAGTTCACCTTTGCCCAAAACCAAAGCGGTTTTGTCATCATAAAGCGACAGACGACGGGCACGATAATAGTTGCCGCCTTCCACACGCATTTCAAATTTGACCTCATCGTTCAGAATTTCGACGGTGTCGCTCCAAAGACGCAAATGAATATGTTCATCGGCATACTTATTCAAAAGCATGGCGCCCAAACCGTCGGTGTGCTGGCCGCGATAGGTGGCAATGCCGCCCGAATGCACCAGATAATGGCCATCTGCATAATAATCCACATTGCAGATATAGGGTGAATAAAATTCGGCGCCGCGTTCTTTGCCGTATTGCCACACCTGTTCAATTTCCATTTTATCGGTATCGATGCGATAAATCACGCCGCGAGAATAGTTTTCTTCCGGCGCCACGCGCTTTTCTTCTACCTTGGCGCGATAGGTGCCGTTGTCAAAAACAAACACATCGCCATTGGGCAGAATTTGTGCAGCATGTTGTTCATATTGCCAGTCAAAATCTCCTTTGGTGACGTTTTTAAAGAAATATTTTTGATACTCTTCCGGCCAGGTTTCCGGATCGCCGATGATCCAATTCAGTTGACCCGAATCATAGTCAAAATTGATCACCGCGTCTTTGTGGCGGCCGCTCATGGTGATGGAATTGGTGGGTTTGTCATACCATACCGAGTTGTTGTGAAACCAGTCATGATGGTTCCAATCACCGGCATCGCCGCCTTCACGCGGCAGAATGTCCAGCAGATCCCAGGTCTTAACAATCTTGCCCGTTTCTCTTTCAAATTCCACCACATAGTCTTCCACGGAAATATCAAAATCGTTGTCAGACGCTGCCAAAATATTGCCGTTTTCCAATTCGACCGCGTCATGATGATAACCGCCGGGCAAACGGTATTCTTTGTAGATTTTTCCGCACATATCCATTTCAACCAAGCCCACCGTATAATAGGGTTTTTGCACCGTACGGTGAGAAGTATAGAGCAGGCGGCCGTTTTCCAGTTTTTTAATATCCCAGCTTTGCAGATTGGTGTTCATCCAACGCACATCGCCTGCAAAGTCGATGGCTACGGAACGAGCCGAGTCAATGAGAGGGGTGGTGGTGGAAATAAACATCATATCTTTTCCGAAATATTCATAAGTTGTGTCGATGTGCTGACAGCGGTTCACATTTATTTCATCTACATGAATGGTCACTTCGCCCTTTTTACCGCCGGATGTTTCCAAAAGAACTGTGTTGTCATAATCATCATAGAGACCATAAACAGGAAGCACATGTTCAGTGGCAGCAGGAAACGTATGGCTCAAGCTGGCTTCCGACGTTTTACCCACCACCGTGAGGGTTACTTCTTCGGCAGAATTGGTGTTAAAACACACCACAGCCGAAAGCGGATTCACGATGTAAGGGTTGACCTTCACATAAGGCGCATCAATGGTAAAACGGCCTGCACGGAATTCGTTCAGATAAGCCTGTTCCGATTCATACTGCTCAGTGATGATATGTTTTGTTTCATTGACGATTTCTCTCATAAAATATCCTCCTGTCCTATAAACGAGCGATCGATTATTTATATTTTACCTCAAATCGACATGCTTTGGACGGCCATTTTATCACTATGGACAGATTCAATGGCGTCATACACGCCATCAATACCGTTTCCCACCTCGCAGGTAACACGCCTTGCAACAATCATCTTTCCGGAACCGACAAGCGCCCTTCTTTCACTGCATTCAAGCCGATCTTAGCGCTTATGACAGCCTCTCCTTTTTCAAAATATCTTCACATTCTTTAACGGACAGCTCTTTCCCATAACTCACAACTTTTTTATCGATGACCAGCGCCGGCGTGGTCATAACGCCCAACTTGGCAATGACACCAAAATCTGTGATATGAAAAACATTCTCCTCTATGCCCAGTGCTTTCAACGCTTGCTTCACATGATCTTCCAGCGTATTGCATTTTTTACACCCGGAGCCCAAAACATAAATGCCGGTTTCTGTGCGTTCGGCTGTTTGTTCTCTCTTTTCTTGAAAAGCTTCTTTCTTTTTTCCAAAAAACATAGCGGCCTCCTAAACAAAGAAATAATGAAACGCATTAAAGAAATAGCCCGTTGCTATGATGCCCAAGGTTGAAATGCCCACAAAGATGCCTAAGAGCTTTGGCTTTATGGCTTTCCTAAGCATGATCATCGACGGCAAGCTTAAGGTGGTCACCCCCATCATAAACGCCAGTATGGTGCCCAACATGGCGCCTTTTGACAACAACACCTCTGCAATCGGTATGGTGCCGAAAATATCTGCATAAATG
>JAEZVS010000113.1 GCA_023443145.1 Bacillota bacterium
CGCACGGTCTATGGACTATCAGACCGATCGCTATGATCGAGCAGTAGGAAATGCGATTGAATATACTGCTTATGTATGTATCCAATACGGCTGGAGTAGCACGCACTTACACCAGCACAACTGGTACAGCGCCACGGCGTGTCCCCATCGCACGAAGACCCACTGGGAAGAGTTTAAGAAAAAGGTAGATCTGAAGATAGCGGAGCTTCAAAAGGGGGCGCCTGCCTCGAATGGGGCACCAGCTGTCGAACCTGCTCCTAAAGAGGAGATGGTCACGATATCGCTTCATGGATATGTGCGTAAGGTGGATGGCCGCCTCATCGACGGTCGCGCTTATGTGTCTGCACGCGCTATGCTAGAGCAGATGGGCTATGATGTGGGGTGGGAAGACGGAAAAGTGACGATTCAATACAAAAAATAACCAAAAAGACCTGCCAGCATTGGCAGGTCTTTTTACATAATTATCTAGAAAAAAGTGTGAATCGATTTTGGCATTTTAAATAAGAAAAATCTGGATGCCATTAATGGAGGTGAGGGGAGTCGAACCCCTGTCCGAAAGATGTCTCTTTAGCCTTCTACATGTGTAGCCCGTCTATTGTGTTTGATTTCAGACGTACCGAAGGGCAGGAATTGTCTGAAACGAGACAAATAAATTTCCCTTACGATTATTTGTCAATCATCGCTTGGTAGCCTGATGGGGTCGACTCCCGATTCCTGCATCTCAGGCACAGCAGGGCGGAAGTTCGCAGCTTACGCTGCGAAAGCTAAATTTTCGTTTTTAGCGTTTATTTTTTTGCGCATTTTACGAGGCTGCGCATCTCGACATGCCGGCTAAAGCAAACCAGTCCCCCGTCGAAACCAGTACACCCCCCTGGAAAATCCATATTATTATAGCATATATCAGCAATTTTGTAAAACTTTCGGCATCATAAAAGGTAGATTCGGTTGCAAAGGATTGGGCAACATGCTATTATGGTAGCGAACTAAAGTATAAGGGGGCATCCTAATGAAAAAGAAAAGTTTAGCAGTCGTCATGATGTTGGCCATCTTCGCTATGGTCGGTTGCGGTGGTGGCGCCGATAAAGAGGCCGCATCATCAAAATCTGAAAGCAAACCGGCTACGTCTTCTGCCGATACATTGATTGTCGGTTTTGACCAAACTTTCCCGCCCATGGGCTTTAAAGATGACAAAGGCGAATTTACCGGCTTTGACATTGAGTTGGCCAAACTGGCCGCTGAAAAAATGGGCATGGATATTAAGTTGCAGCCCATTGATTGGGACTCTAAAGACGCCGAGCTGGATAGCGGAAACATCAATTGTATTTGGAACGGTTTTACCATGACCGGTCGTGAAGGGAAATATGAATTTTCCGAGCCGTATATGAAAAATCGCCAAGTTCTTGTGGTGAAAAAAGATGCCGAATTTAATGCCATGGCCGATATGAAAGGTAAAAAGCTGGAATTGCAACAGGGTTCGACCGCTGAAAATGCGTTAAATGAACATCCTGAGTTTAAAGACGCTTTGGATGAGGTGACCTTGGTTCCGGAAAACATGACAGCACTTCTCGATTTGGATCAGGGTGCGTGTGATGCCGTGCTTATGGACGAAATTGTTGCCCGTTACAACATTGCTCAAGGCCGCGAAATTCGTGTGTTGGATGATGCCTTGAGTGAAGAAGAATACGCCGTTGGCTTTAAACTGGGCAATAAAGAGTTGCGCGATAAGGTGAATAAAGCGCTTGAAGAGTTGGCTGCAGACGGAAAAATCGCCGAGCTCTCTCAGAAATATTTCAAAGAAGACATCAGCACCTTGGGTAAATAATTGATGAATATGTTGATTGAACTATCACAGGGGTTTCGAAGCACATTAGCGATTTTTTTCATTACGCTATTGCTCTCGATGCCCCTGGGTTTTGTTGTTATGTTGGGACGGCAGTCGCGTATTTTACCGCTATCGATTTTTATGCGGTTTTACATTTCACTGATGCGCGGTACGCCGTTGATGTTGCAGCTGATGTTGGTTTATTTTGGACCGTATTATTTATTCGGCATGAATTCGCCTGATCGCTTTTGGGCCGCTATAGTGGCTTTTGTGCTAAACTACGCCGCCTATTTTGCTGAAATTTATCGTGGCGGGTTTGAAGCTATCCCCAAGGGACAGCTGGAAGCGGCAGAGGTACTGGGTCTTTCTAAAACACAGACTTTCTTCAAAATTCAACTGCCGCAGGTGCTTAAAACCGTCATGCCTTCCATTACCAACGAAGTCATCACTTTGGTTAAAGATACCTCTTTGGCCATGGTGATTTCAGTCAGTGAAACCTTTGTTATTGCCAAAGCGATGGCTGCTCGGGAAGCTTCCATGTTGCCATACTTGGCGGTGGGTGTGTTTTATTATGTGATGAACTATGTTGTGGCTTTTGTCATGGAACGCATTGAAGCACGTATGAACTATTATAGGTAATAAACATGAATTTACTATCAATGAAACATATCAAAAAATCTTTCGGCGATCACACCGTTTTACACGATATTTCGCTGGAAGTGGCAGAAGGGGAAGTGGTGGCCATCATTGGTCCTTCAGGCAGCGGCAAATCCACTTTGTTGCGTCTGGCCACTCACTTGGAAACGTTAGATGCCGGCTCGGTACACTTCGGCGAATTGCCTCTTTATACAGATGAGATGGGATATAGTGCACGTGAGGTGCAAAAAGAAATCAACCGTTTGTATGGGGTGGTGTTCCAGCAATTTAATTTATTTCCGCACTTGACGGTGATGGAAAATCTTATACTGGGGCCCACTTCGGTTCTGAAAAAGGACAAAAAAATAGCTATGGCGGAGGCCATGGTGCTTTTGGAAAAAATGGGATTGGCCAATAAAGCAAAAAATTATCCTTACCAATTGTCGGGTGGTCAGCAGCAGCGTGTATCCATTGCGCGGGCCTTGGCGATGAATCCAAAGATTTTGTTTTTTGATGAACCGACTTCGGCCTTGGATCCGGAGCTTACCCAAGAGGTGCTCAAGGTGATGCAGGATTTGGCCGGAGAAAATATTGCGATGGTGGTGGTGACCCACGAAATAGCTTTTGCACGCAATGTGGCCGATCGAGTTATTTTTATGGATGCCGGCTATATTGTGGAAGAAGGCCCTCCGGAGGCTGTTATTGATCATCCGCAAGAAGAACGGACCAAAGCATTTCTACAAATATGAAAAAAACGTCTGCCTGTAGAGGCAGGCTTTTTTATTGGCTCTCTGTTGTAAGACGTTTGGATGCCTTCCGGGGGAAATGAAACTTTTCCAACTGAGGTTGCTGTGCTATGATTGAGGTATCTTACAAAGATTGGGGACCCATATGCTTGCAGTTTTAATCGAAACTGTTCTTGGCGCGCTTACGGGATATGTGACCAACGAAGTGGCTGTGCGACAGCTGTTTCGGCCGGGTGGCATTGTGGAGCGTGAACGAGAAGAATTTACCGACATGTTGGTGGGTATGCTCGCCAGCGAAATATATACGCCTGAAGTGATAGAAAAGATATTTGCCCGTCCGCAAATTCAAAAGATTTTTGAAGATTTGATGGATGAATTCTGTATGAACCTTGTGGATATCTGCCGTGATGTGCGACTAGGAGACGGTCCAAAAGGTGAAGCTCTATTGAAGGCAATAAAAGATGCTTTGGCTGAAGTTTCCTGGCCGAGTCTTCATATAGATAACGAAAAAATCATGCTTCTTTTAGAAGAATTAACCGATGAACCCAACCTTCATTTGGCCTGGACCAGTTTTTTAGGCGCTGTAGCTGAATGTCGTCCGGAAGAATTGGGCCTTGAAGATGCTCTGGATTGGCTGAATCATCCTCTTTTGCAGGAAAAAGAGGCGACAGCCTGGCTATATCAACATGAAAGCGATGTGCGCCAAAAAATAGGAGCATTTTGGCAGCGGCTTGTGGCCCACCCAGCGTTGCAAGATATGACGCTGGAAGATATCGTTTCTGATGATTTGCGCGAGATGTTTTTGTCGCGATGGGGTGATATGATTTCCAAAATCCGCGCCGAACTGGCACCCTTCCTTTATACAGATGACCTTCGTGAGTGGGGTGAGTCCGTGCTTTTGCGTAGTGTTGACGCTTGGGTCGGTCTATATGCAGTCGATGCAGCCCATATGCTTTTTACAGTGTTGCAGGAAGACCGTAAAGAAATTGAAGCGATGGTGCGGCGGTCAGTGGCGCATACAATGTCAGGTTTGCCTATTGAAGGTGCTGTGCTCCGAGCGTTGGATCAGTGGTTTGCGGATGATCATGAAAGCGATTGGCTGACTCATTTTTATTTAAGCCAAAGCTCGCCTCAGATAATGATGACCAACGCCGCAATGCTGCAACGTATTTTGGAGAAACAATTCTTACGAAAATATCAAATGCTTTTCACAGATACATCAGAAG
>JAEZVS010000153.1 GCA_023443145.1 Bacillota bacterium
ATGACACCGATGCCGCCAACTAAGAGAGAAATGCCCGCAATGACTGAAATGGCCAGTTTGGTTTTGTTCATGACGGAATTAACTTGCTCGAGAACAGAATCAACACTTTGCGTATCCACTTCAAAAACAGGATTTTTTTCATAGTAGCGATTGAGATAGGCGGTCAAGGATTTGGATAACTGATCAATGTTTTGACCGCTTTTGGCTTGCACTTGGAACTGCTCATAGAGACCGGGCGTTTTACCGACAATGGATTCTGCAGTGCTCAAAGGTATATAAATGGTGGTGACTTTATCTTTTTCAGTGCTGGGACCGTTTAGCATCGGGTTTTCTTCATACTTGTATATGCCCACAACGATAAACGTGTACAAACTGTTCCTTGTAGACACCACAATTTCGGAGCCTAACGCACGGTTTTCCTGACCATTAAAAAGTTGGCGGACCATCTCATCTGATACAATGGCAATGTTGCTGCCGGACTTTACGTCTCGTTCCTTAATGTAGCGGCCGGATTTCATTTTTATATTCTGTGTTTTTTCATAGGTGGAATTGGTACCGAAGACTTGCACCGAACTGTTTTTTGTACCTTTGCGAATCTTTCCGGGGCCTACGGGTTTGTTCAAACCAATGCCGACAATTTTTGATCCAAAGGATTTTTCGACATTTTCAATCATTTGGTTGGTGATTAAGTCTGAGTCACTGAACGGCATGACTGAGGTCGTACCGGATATTTTGGGCTTGAGATACACATAAATATTAGAAGAGCCGAGAGAGGAGAGCTCATCTCCTACGGATTTGGACATGGCGTTACCCAAAGTCAAAATGGCGATGACTGAGGAAATACCGATGATGATGCCCAACATGGTCAAAATAGAGCGCCCTTTATTGGCTTTAAGGCTTTCCAGAGCCAACATTAAGTTTTCATACAGATACATGAGGCACCCCCTCTGTTAAATGCCCATCTTTCATGGTGAGCACCCGCTCTGTTTCGGAAGCCAGTTCGTTGTTGTGGGTAATGAGCACAATGGTCATATGTTGCTCCTTGTGCAACTTATGAAAAATGTCCATTACCATACGGCCCGTGGCGGAGTCTAGGGCACCGGTCGGTTCATCGGCCAATAAAATAGCCGGATCGTTAGCCATAGCGCGGGCGATGGCAACACGCTGCTTTTGACCGCCTGACAGTTCATTTGGCTGGTGATGCATGCGATCTTTCATTTGTACCAGTTCCAGCAAATACTCTGCACGCGCCTTTCGTTCTTTTACAGATACCCCTGCGTACAGCATGGGCAATTCTACATTTTTGAGTGCAGAGCTGCGCGCCAAAAGGTTGAACGTTTGAAATACAAAGCCAATGCGTAGATTGCGGATTTTAGACAACTCTTTGTCTTTTGCAGCCATCATATCAATGCCGTCCAGAAAATAACTTCCTGTGGTGGGTCGATCCAAAACACCTAAGATATTCATAAGGGTCGTTTTACCGCAACCGGATTGACCAACAATCGATACAAATTCGCCGGCTTGAATGTTCAAATCGATGCCGTGTAATATTTCCAACTCGTTTGGTTGACCAATGTAATAACTTTTCCGAATATCACGCATGGTGATGAGAGGCTGTACATCACTCATGGCCGGCCTCACCGGATTTCTCTTTGGCGCTGTTTTCTTCAATGTGTACGGTGGTTCCGGCCTGAAGGTCGGTGGGATCGGTGATGACTATTAAGCCGTCGGTGAGACCTTTTCCTTCAATGACGATGTTCAGTTCGTTTTCTAAAGAAGTTTTGACCGGAATTTCTTTTAAGGTGTATACCGGCTTTTTATCACTGGCTTTTTCAGCCACCAAAATGCTGGTTTTTCCATTGCCATCATCAATAACGGCGCCATAGGGTACGGCATAAACATTTTGATCTTCTGCCGTAATGATTTCCAAGCGTGCTTTCATACCGGCTAAAATAGAGTTGGGCGGGTTTTCTAAAATGATTTTAGCCGTAAAAGTGGGGTCGCCGCCGGTGTTTGCGGACGCGCTCGCTGCCTGCTCTGCGGAAGCACTGACCGAGGCGGCACTTGTTGCGGTATGGGCAATAGAAACAAGGCGACCGTGAAAGGTTTTATCACCGGTGGTGTCTGTTTTAATATTAACGGGCATACCGGTGCGCACGGTTTTTAAGTCAAATGCTTTCAATTCCGCAGAAATCACCAAGTTGTTCAGATTTTCGATTTTAAATAAGGTGCCGGCAGGGGTATTGCCCTCTTTTGCCAAGACTTCAGAGACGGTACCGCTCATAGGCGCCCGAATGGTCATCTCTTTAAGATCGTCATACAAATTAGCCAGCTCAATCATGTTGACTTTGTTGCTATTAGCTGCTTCGGTGGTGTAGATGCTGTCTTCATAGCTTTGCAACTCATCAACGGCAGCCTGTCGCGTGGCATTTAATGTGCGCTCAGCCTGAATATAGTTGTCTTTTGCGGTTTCAGCCTGTTTGCGATAGGTTTCAAGCTGATCTTGGCGGGATTTTTTTGATTTTTCGCGTTTTTGGCTGATGTTGCTCTTGTTTTCCTGAGCTTGTTCGAGGGCGAGTTTGGCACTTTCTACTGCATCTTTTCGTGCATGGATTTGGCTCTCCCAAGAGGATTTGTCACTCGTTGCGCGACTGTAATTTGCTTCGGCATCGGCCAATTGATTGTTCAAATCGGCCAAATCCTTACTGCTGCTGTCTAAAGAAGAACCATATGTATTGTATTCCTCTTCTGCATTATGATATTCCTTATAGGCAACGGTTAATTGATTGTCAACAACTGCAATTTTATCGTTGATGCTTTTTTTCTCTTCATCAGTAGTGGCTATGGCCAGCTGAGATTCCAGCTGAAGCCGTTGATTTTCAAGTGCATTGACTTTCTCACGGGCAGCAGCATACGTGGTGGCAATGTCGTTACGCTGTGCGCCGGAAATTTCAATTTGTTTATCGTCTCGACGCGCTTGTAAACTTTTCCGAATCTGATCATAGCGTGACGCATCGTTGGCGGCAACGCTGTATTTTTCTCTTGCTTCGTCGAGCAGAGCTTGGGCTTGCTTTAATTGCAGTTTGGCCTGCTCCACGCTCTGGTTTGACGCGAGAGAAGTGTCGTCTTCAGTAACAATATCAGTGGCATAGCCTTGATTCAAAGCATTTTCATAGTCTTGTACGGTTTTTTCAGCAGCATCCCACTGGTTTTTTGCAGTTTGCAAAGCATTTTCTGCAGAGACAATGGCGCTGTTGTTGCCTTGATTTAGCACGCGCGCGGCCGCGTTGTATTTATTTCGTGCTGCCTGTACTTGTGCAGCTGCGTTTTCGGCACTCAATCCGGTTGCCGCTTCTTTGGCGCGAATTTGCTGACGAAGTTTGGTATCATCCAGATAGGCCAACACTTGTCCTTCTTGAACGTCCTCACCTTTTTCGACCAATACAGATTTGATGGGCGCCGTTTGTGTGGTATAAACATCCACATCACGGGATGCTTCAATTGTCCCGGTGGCCGATACGGTGGTCGAAAATTCAGAAGGCTCCAGTATGGTGGTGTTTTCAGAGGCGACGGCGATCGTTTTCCCTTTCATAAAATAAACAAAAAAGAAAAGGAGAGTTAAGATGATCAAAGCCCCTACGACAGTGAGGATCTTCTTTTTTCTCGACCAATGTTTCACTTTTTTTAGCGAAAGTCGAGGCCGCTTTTCTTTAAAACGTTGCCACTTATCCATAATATCTTCCTCCCAATCTTTATGAACAAACAAAGTGAATTTTAAATGATTGTATCATATATAAAATACAATGTCAAAGGGTGTCATGATTAATTCTTGCTATTCAGCTTCCTAAAAATATGCTAAAATAAAGCCAGGAATGGAATCAAATATTAATGAAGGTGATAGGCATGTATTGCAGTCATTGTGGTAAGAAACTATCTGAAGATGACTTTTTTTGTTCCAATTGCGGTACAAAAGTAATTCGTCACTATGTATGGAGCGGAGACGATGAGGGACAGTTTGATGAAACCCTTTTGTTTCGCCCTGAAGATATGAATAAACAAGCCGGAAACATCACCCAGAATCTTTCAAAGCCTGCAGAACCGGTCATTGAAAAGTTCACTTGGGAAGATGAAAGCCGCTCTCCGGCGTCCGTCTTTGAACCGAAAAAAATTAAGCGTGTCTCCCGGGATGAAGAAATGCCTTCGCTAGAAGATGCCAATCCATCCGCCATGGAAGACGGGTTTGACACCATAAAAGAATCTCGTGTTCAAAGTGCCCGGGCTGCAGAACGTTTGCGCAATCGGCGGACCCGAGGTTCAGACACACCTGTAATGGATCATTCTATAGAACAAGCCGTCTCCACGACGGACATGCCGGAAACGGGTCCGTCAAGTGGGAAGCAAGAAAGTTTTATCGATAAGCTGAAACGTTTTGGCAAAAAGTCCGAATATGAGGCAGAAAACCCTTTTATCGGCCAAGTTTCAAGTGAAGATCAGGCAGAGGCCGGAGAAGAAAAAGAAAAGAAAGATACGAAATCAAACAGTATGCGTACACTGGTGGCCGGTATTGTGCTCATTGGTTTGGTGGTTGGCATTATTTTAGGCCTCTTTATTTCAAAGCCCTGGGCGAAAGAAGACGAGGCCTTACCGGAAAACCCGACGCCTCTCTTAACGATGGCGCTGCCATTGTCGTGAATAAAAAAGAAGGAGCGCTCAATGCACTCCTTCTTTTTTTATTTAACCAAGTTGGAAATCTGCTTGAATTCGGGATGTTTCGATGTGCCGCACAATTCAAAAAGGGTGGCCTCCACGCTGGTGAGTCCAATTTGTTCATAGCGTAGTCTTTCAATGCCGATTTCTTTATCAATCGGAAAGCGGCTGGAGCAGGCATTGAGCACCACAAACACTTCATAACCTGCTTCTTTTAAGTCCATGGCACTTTGCGCCACACAAATGTGCGTTTCCATGCCGAAGAGCAAAATGGTTTTCGGATTTTTTTCCCTGAGCGCTGCTCGAAGTGCATCAATTTCATAGATGCTGTAACTCACTTTGTCATAAACAGGTACCTCGCCAATGGCGTCTCGAATGGGTTCAATGGTATCTCCCAAACCTTTGGGATATTGACGCGTCACCCAAATCGGCACGGATAAGGCATTCAAACCTTTCGCCAATAAGATGGCCTTTTGTATCATCTCTTCTTTGTTGCTCATAATCGGAACCAATTTTTCCTGATAATCAACGGCAATAGCGATGGTGGATTCGGGATAAAATCTCATAGGGCTCTCTCCTTACGGCCTTTAGGCCAAATTTTCCGGGTTCAAACAAAGCAAATCACTGGTGACGAATCGCCCGTCTTTGCGGATGAGTTCGTCGTCAAAATAAATCTCTCCGCCTCCCCATTCCGGTTGCATGTTGAGTACGAGATCCCAATGGATATCGCTTTTATTACCGTTGGGGGCGTCTTCATAGCAGGCACCGGGGGTTAAATGGATGCTGCCGCAAATTTTTTCATCAAATAAGATGTCATTCATAGGATTTAAAATAAAGGGGTTCACGCCCAGAGCAAACTCTCCGACGAAACGCGCACCGTCGTCT
>JAEZVS010000001.1 GCA_023443145.1 Bacillota bacterium
TGTCTCAGGTGCTCTGAAATCTGATTTTTAAATGATTTTGTTTATCCTTTTTATAAACAATATTCATTCAAATGGTTGCAGAACCTTTCTCTGCCTTATATAATGAGATTAAGTGAGAACGCTCACAATTGGAGGACGATAGGCCATCGACGCCCGTTGCGTCAATACATGGCTGCGTACAGCTTACCGATCTGCCCAAGGAGGATGACATGAAAGAGATTTTTTCCGACGTCGTAACCCTTCGTCGGCGTGTCTTCAAGGAAGTGGCTCAATTGGCCTTTGAAGACGGCGATTTACACGATTTGCGCCGTGCGGTTTTTAATATTTTGCCCGGCGAAACCCCTCAGTATCGCGACAATATTTTTCGTGAACGAGCCATTACCGGCGAACGTCTTCGCCTGGCATTGGGGCTTGACGTGCGCTCTGCCAGCGATATGGGCCCTTTAGACGACAACATCGATTTGGTTAATGTGGCCCACCGTGTGTACGAGCCGCCGCTTGTGAACGTGATTTCGTTCGCTTGCCAGGCTTGCCCCACCAAAACGGTAACCGTCACCAACAATTGCCGCGCCTGCATCGGCCACCCCTGCGTCAATGTTTGCCCCAAAAATGCAGTGCACTGGACCGCCACCGATGGCGCCCACATAGATGAAGACACCTGCATCCGTTGCGGCCGCTGCGCTCAGTTTTGCCCATACAGCGCCATCATCACCTATGATCGCCCATGTGCCGCCAACTGCGGTGTGAAAGCCATCGACAGTGACGAGCACGGCCGTGCCAAAATTGATTACGACAGATGTGTGTCCTGCGGCCGCTGCATCACTGAATGTCCCTTCGGCGCCATCAGCGACAAAGGTGAAATTTATCAGCTCATCCGCTCCATTCGTGAGAATGACAAACGCCATGTAGCCATCGTCGCCCCTTCCTTTGTGGGGCAATTCGGCGCGAATGTAAGCCCGGAGCAAGTCTTTGAAGGCATTCGTCTACTGGGCTTTGAGGAAGTCATGGAAGTGGGCTTGGGCGCCGACCTGACCACTTTGCAGGAAGCGGAAGAATTTGTACATGCCGTCCCGGACGAACTCCCCTTTATGGGCACCAGCTGCTGTAATTCCTGGTCTCTAATGATTGAAAAGTTTTTCCCCGACATCGCCCCCTATGTGTCCGATACGGCCACGCCCATGATCGAAACCGCCTATTACATTAAAAAATGCAGTCAGAATGTAAAGGTGACGTTCATCGGCCCTTGTATTTCCAAAAAGCTGGAAGCCTTGCGCAGCTATGTGGCCGACTATGTGGATTTTGTCATCACCTTTGAAGAATTGGCGGCCATGTTTGATGCCAAAAATTTGGATTTGAGCATTCTGGAAGTGCCTCAAGAGCTGGATCATGCCTCTTTCACCGCCCGCGGCTATGCAGAAGCCGGCGGAGTGGCACAAGCAGTACTCGCCCTCATTAAAGAAAAATGGCCCGAAAAAGATGTGCAGCTGGAAGGCGCCGAAGGCCTGGCCAACTGCTTTAAACTCATGAAAGCCGCCCAAGCCGGAAGAAAAAACGGCATGCTCTTAGAAGGTATGGCCTGTGAGGGCGGTTGCATCGGCGGGCCCGGTACACTGGTCACCTTGCCTCGTGCGCAGAAAGCGCTCAACGCCTTTAAAAAGCGCAGCACTTTCCAAAGCCCATCTGAAAACGAACGTCTCGGGGATTTTGATGCAGGATGCATCCAACAGGAAAAAGATGCCATTGCCGCTAAAAAAGCCTTAGAACTCAACCAAGACATTTTAAAGGACGATAAAGAAGTCCACCATGTCTAAGAAAATGCCTGCAAGTTCCTTGCAGGCATTTTTTTACACAGTAGAGACAACGAGGCCCTCTATAGGGTATAATAGAATTGTTCAATTAATGTTTATTGCACGTTTACAGAAAGAATACGCCTATGAAAGCAGCTATTTTAATCAATCCCGATTCCGGCAACGGCACAGCACCGGAAATGGCCACCATACTGGCTCATCGTCTGAAAGAAAGATATACGCACATAGAGTCGGCAATCATTGACGACGACGGGCCTGTGGAACTGGCCAGACGCTTGGCTTTAGAAGGGGCGGACGATGTGTTTGTTATAGGCGGCGACGGCACCTTAAACGCAGTGGTGGAAGCCTTTGCCCCCTTAGAACGTCGCCCCACCATCGGTATGTTGCCCGGCGGCACCAACAACACCTTTGCCCGCCTTTTAGGCGCTCCTGCCGATCTGGCAGAAGCTGTTGCAACCATGCCTTTCAATAAACGAGCACATCTGGATATCGGTCAGTTGGGCGACACTTATTTTGCTTACTACCTGGCTTTCGGCAAACTTATTGAAGCCTCCATGAGCACCAGCAGTGAAGAAAAAGAGCTATTGGGCGTTCTGGCCTACGTAAAAAACATCTTGGCCAACATTCCCAGCGACGCCTGTATGCCTCTCAAAATCACCGTGGATGACGATGTATGGGAAGGTTCGGCCAGCCATGTATACGTCATCAACAGCACCATCTTTGGCAACCTTACTTTTTCGCAACTGCCGGGCGAACTCAACAACGGCATGGCCTACGTCTTTATTTTGCACGATGCCTCTCTTCTATCCAAAGTTTCGGCCGCTGCTTCGGTACTGACCGGAAGTGCCGAGGAAAATCCCTATCTTCACACCATGTGTGGAAGCCGCATTCATATTGAAGCCACTAACAACCAAACCGTCATCACCGATCAGGACGGTCAGCAAGGTCCTGCCCTTCCTGTGGACATCGTCATAAAAAAAGCCCACCAACCTTTCTTTGTCACCGACGATACGCCGCTATTATAAAAAAGCCTGAGCATTCCTCACCGGAAGATGCTCAGGCTTTTGCTTATTCTTTTATTTATGAAAAACATGGTTCCGCAGCGCCAAACTGTGCGCCAAACGACCTCTTTTGGCAAAAAATCCCGCACTTTCCAAAACAATGACCACAGAACCTATGGCCACCACGACAATACCTAAAATCGCCAGTGACGGCTGAGTTTCCGAAAGGAACCAGTAGGAAAGAATGGGCGAAAGCACCGGCTTGATGAAAAAAGCCAAGGAACCTACCACGACGGAACCGTGTTCGATGGCCAGTGCGTGTGCAGCAAACCCCACTCCGGACACAAACACCGCAATGTAAATCAAAAGAGGCAGGCTTTCAAAAGTGACCCCTTGGATGATGGGAATATTTGCCCAGAGCGCCAGATTGTGAGAAGACAAGAAGGCCGACACTTGCGGGATGTGGGTGATGGCCACCAACACGAACAATTCGGCACTGCCAAAAAGAAACGTATAAGCCGTCGGCAAAATACCTCGATACAAACTTTGACGCTGATGGTATTTCACCGAATTGGAATACATGGCAAAAAAAAGAGCGCTTAACAAAGCCAGAGCGATGCCCACGGCAGAATCGCTCATTTTAAGAGGATTGATAATGAGCGCCAACCCTGCCAGACAGCATGTCAACCCCCAAGCAGTGGCGTGACCGATTTTCTGCTGCAAAATAAACGCCGCTAAAATAATGGCAAAAAAGGCGTTTCCGCTAAAGAGAACCGCCACCACACTGGCCTTACTGAATGTGAGAGAAAGCACATAAAGCGTCATGGCCAGCACCACGCACATAAAACCGGTCAAAGCAAAGGTTTGATAGTCTCGTTTTCCCAATAAAATGGGCAGATGCCGATTTTGTCGATGGGCCAGCGGTAATAAAAGCAAGCCGCCGATGAAAAAACGCAGCAAGTTCAACTGAATGGGATGAAATACACCCCCACTTAACTTAATGGCAATTTCCATAGAGCTGAAGAGTAATGCCGCCAGCAGCATAAACCCAATTCCTTTTCGCATTTCCTCACCTTCACATAAATATTTTCACTTAGATATGATCGCTTTGCCTCTGTTATACACCCTTTTGCCTTTTTTGTCCAGTTCGGATATTTTAAAATTTAACTAACTTATCTCTCTTATTTTTATTTTTATGAGAAAGAAATAAGCATCTGCCTTTGTTCTCATATGGAACAACGCGATAACTTGGTTGTAATTTTTTTAAAATTCTGTTATACTAAACCTATATAGCGTGGTGGAAGGAGGCGATCATTTTATGAAAAGCCATCGCAAATGGGGCTGGGCCGCTATTTTTTGTATGCTCATGCTTCTTCTCACAGGATATGATCACAAGTAAGCCCATAAAGACGTGCCCGACGCAGTGATGCGCATCCGGCACGTCTTTTTACTTGTTTTCGTTTATGTCACATCCAGGCGGCACGCCAACAGACACAAAATACAAACACTGCCAAAGCTGCCGCCGGAATAACCGACAAGCCGGGCACAATGAAAATGGTTTCATTCCTTCTCACATCGTGCCGTTTCCTTGGAAACCTGTAAGATGATTAAGTGCATCCAACACATCTTTGCTGTCAATGGCGATGCGGCTGCTGTTGGCAGACTGGCGGTGGGGCTTAAACCAAACAGCCAATGGCTTTGGCGCATTTTACGAAACCAGTTTGGCAACAAACGGTATGAAACCTTCGGTTGTTTTCGAGGCATCCCCTTTAAAGTGCAGCCATACACCCGCACACACCGCATTGTTGCCAACCAATGTATAAAAACGCACCTATTTTTTTCATATCTTCTATTGACAAATCAACGAAACATGATAACATGGTTTCAATTACTAGATTTGAAAGTCTTTGAGATTTTCTTTTACTGTCAATCTCATGCCGTCAAGGAGGATGTCCAATGGGTGTACAAAATACACGGCAGCAAATGATTTGGGAAGGATTTAATGCCACAAGCCATGGCATCGGTGTTGTCGTCGGGCTGGTGTTTTTATTGCTCTTTGCCGTACGCGGTTCCACCTCCGGCGCATCTCTTCTCTGGGGCAATCTGATTTACGTGATTGCTTTCATGCTCATGTTTCTGACCAGCACGCTTTACCATGCACTGCCTCCGGGAAAAACAAAAAAAGTGCTGCGCGTATTTGATCACAGTGCCATTTTCATTTTTATTGCCGGCACATACACCCCGGTGGCCCTTTATGTGTTGGATGGTTATGTGCGCCTTGTTTTTCTGGTGTTTGTTTGGCTGTTGGCATTGACAGGTGTTGGCTTTAAGATGGCCAGCCACGCCTCTTATGATCGACTTAAAAAGCTTTCGGTTTTTCTCTATTTGGCCATGGGCTGGCTGGCACTTTTTTTCATTCGCCCGCTCGTCATGAACACCTCACTGATTTTTCTGACACTGGTGGTCACCGGCGGCGTTCTTTATTCGGTGGGCACCATCTTTTACCGCAAGAAAGCACCCTATAGCCACACCGTATGGCACATATTTGTGCTGACCGCTGCCCTTTGTCACCTGGTGGCTATTTACGGTTTTATGCGCTAACCAATCATTTTATCTTTACGCTTGATATAAAAGAAAGCACGCATCGCTTTACAAAAATCGGATCACACATCCGATGATTGCAGTTGCAACACGTGCTTCTTTTTTCTGTTGCCGTGCTTTTACAGCACAAAGCCTCCGGCAATGGTTATGATCTGACCGGTGAGATAAGCGGCGTCATCCGAGAAAAGAAAGGCAGCCTGAGCCGCAATTTCTTGCGGGGTCGCAGCTCGGCCAAAGGGAATATCCGCCAATGTGTCGGCCTGATCTTCGGGGCTCAGATGCGCAAACATATGCCCTTGAACCACCCCGGGGGCCAGCGCATTCACACGAATGCCCGACCACGCCACTTCCTGAGCCAAAGCGCGGGTAAAGGCATCCACCGCTCCTTTGGATGTGCTGTAGGCCACTTCCATAGCTGCGCCGCGTGCCCCCCATATTGACGAGAGGTTTAAGATGACGCCGCTTCGCGCCCGCAACATCTCCGGCAATACTACGCGAGAAAGCAAAAATGTGCCGGTGACATTGGTCTCCATAATACGCCGCCATTCATTCAGCGTCACATCTTGCAGAAGGGCATAACCGTCTACACCGGCGGCATTGATTAAGCCGAATAGGGGCGCCTTTTCCAATTGCTCGGAAATGCGCTGATGGGCCTCTCTCACCGAAGCTTCGGAAGACACATCCAGAAAAACGGGCATAAATTGCTGAGGATAGGCCTCCGTCCATTCAGCCAAAGCCTTGTCGTTTCGGTAGTAACCGCCAAATACCCGATAACCTTCGCTCAACAGCCGCCGGACCATGGCTTGTCCCAAATCTCCGGACGCGCCGGAAACCCACACCGCACGTGCGCCGTTGTGATTACCCATGTTGTTTCTCCATATGGGGCGCGCGGTATTCGCCGTGCAACTCGCGCCAGGAGGTGATGTCTTGCGTCAACTCCAAAATACCCATGTATTCTCCATGGGCATCAAATACGCCTATCAAAAAGATGAGAAAAAAACGACCATCTTCTTCATGCCAAAAAACCGCTTTTTTCTTGCGGCCGGATCGGAGATCTTGAATAATCGGTTCTTCCACCAACACATCGAGTTTTTTATTCACTGCATCTTCAGGGTTTTGGGCAGACACCATACACCCTTTTAAATAACACATATGGGGACGATCGTTCATCACCTGAATATAACCATAACGATTGATAAACGTCACATCGCCGGGAAAAGCGTTGACCAACGCTTGCCAGTGACTCTCGGGAAATTCTGCTGAAAGCGGTTCCAGTTCACTGGGTACCAGTTCTTTTTTATTGAGCCACCCGATAAAATCGTGTTGTGTGCCGCCTTCGCGGCTGTTTAAAAAACTGGTGTCAAAGTTCTTAAGTTGTTGGGCAATCGCTGTCCAATCCACATCAACCAAGGTGGCATTTAAAAGCGGCGCCATCAATGTGCCTTCCATGATGATCATGTCGTGCACTTTCGACACCAGATAGTCTAATTTCTTGATAACCACTGTCGGCTTATCGGTATTTATTTTCTGTAAAAGTTCGGCAATCATATTTAAAATACGGTTGTCCAACTCTTTCATATCACGAATGGCATCGCGCCGCGCTTCGGTTTCAATGAGCGGAAAGAGCAAGTATTCTTTACGCATGTAATGGTTTTGTATGTTGGACAGTTTTTCCAGCGCATAATAAATGGATTTCTGCCCCAAGGCCGGGTTTTTCTCATAAAGATCCACCGCTTTCTGGAAAGGGCCTTCCATGAATTCCTTAATGCTGATGTTTTCTTCATAAAAAAAACGTACCGGATGACCATTTTCCATCAACGCCGCATCCACATGGGTAAAGGCAAAGTTCACGTCGTCGGATTGTCGAATGCGTTCCGCATCTTTTTCAGATACGCCTGCCTGAATAAGGGCCTGCCGCACTTCTTCAAACACTTCGGGACTTTCGCCAATAAACTGAATCAGCACTTCTGCATGAATAAGATCAATAGATGCACCCGATTCCACATAAGACAACACGTGTGCCAGCTTATCATTAAAAATCATTTCAGCACCCTCGCTATCTGTATTTCACCAGTTTTAATTCAGCAATGACAGCCCTGTGCTGTTTCCTTCCGACAAACAGCATCGCCAAGTATTGGCTGTAGGGCAATAGTAATCGCTATACGCTTTTAAATGGGCCAAATCATGGGCGTAGGATAAATCGTACACCCCCACCGTAACAAAACCGGCTCGTTTGGCTACTTCAATGGCGTGAGGCGCATCTTCAAAAACCACCGCATCCTGATTGTGTTGCTCACCCAAACACGCACGGCAAGATTCAAAAACCGCTGCACTCTCTTTTTTGGCCGCGCCGACATCACTGCACGTACGTATACAGCTGAAAAAAGGTCTGATGCCCAAACGGTCTAAAACGGCATCAACCAAAAGACGTTCGTTGGCGGTGGCGATGCCCATTTTAAAATCTTGACTTTTAAAATAACGAAGGGCATTCATCACGCCCGGCTTTAAAGGCACATCTTCTAAATACGATTGATAGGCATAGCCGGATAAATCCTTCAAAATGGTTTCTCGAGAATCAGACAAGGAAAACTGGGATTTGAAATAATCGGCCACTTGCGGGATGGTCATGGCATGAAACAGGGCATTTAAATCCCGTCCGGGCGTAATGCCTCTGTCGCGGCAAAAACGATCCCCCACAGTTTGCCATAGCGGCATGGAATCGATCAAAGTGCCGTCCATGTCAAAAATCAGACAACTCACAATGAGCCTCCTTTTTCAAAGCAATGATTCACAATATGATTCTTTGTATATTTAAAAAGAAAAGCCTACCGCTAGGCAGGCCGCGCCCCTTACGGGGATGATAAAGTCTCTCGTTCATTATAAAAAATATCATAAACGGGTCATCCTTTATCAAGGTGAATCTATTATATCACACGGCGGTAATGGTGTCCACTCTTCATTTCCTTGAACACAAGAGCCCCCCATGCCAAGGGCCGTTTTAATGCCGACACCTAAAAACGCCGCAGATGCCGAAATCAAACCCAAAAGCCGGCGAATCCCTTCACCGCCACGCAAACTTAAGGTATACGTGCCGATAAAACCCGGTATGCGCACGCTTTTCATGTAGAAGGCGGCACTTTGAATGCGGTGGGCCGAAAGGTAAACATGCTCATCAAAATGAATCTCTCCGGCAGATAAGGCCACGTCTTGGGGCAAAAACGGCGCCAAACGCCTGGTCAAACCGGCCAGCAACCGATGAGGATCGGGCAAAATGGCGTAGGCTTCCTGATGGCGAAAAGCTGTCGGCGTCACTGCACGAAAGGTCAGACGACGGGGCGCCGCTTGATTTTGGAAATGATGCATCAAAAAGCTTTCCGGGGTAAATTGGCCGGTTTCTTCCAACACAACGGGCACCTCTTGCCGGGTCAGCGGCAAATGATTTAAGACCAGCAATCGAGGCAATAAGACGGCCTTTGTTTCGTCATCTAAAAGATGGATGTGCCAAAAAACCGCCTCATCTGCGAAAGCCACATATTGACTAAGCGGCGTTGCACCTGTTTCGTGAAAACGCGCGGCCAGATCATCCCCCAACATGTGCACCAAACCGCCATACAATCGATGACTCATGCCTGAAAGACTGCGGTGATCGGCATCAATGCGAAAACGCAGCTGTGTAATCATGGCGGCCTCCTAATAATTGATGGACAGTTGGCACTTGCCCATGTCGTAAGCCAGCGCGCGGTCCTCTTTTTGTATCCGTGCCAGATGGCGATTATACGGCGCCACTTTTTGACCGTAACGGGCGTCATAATGGGCGTGGGCTCGTGACAGGCAGATATTGGTCCAGTGACGGGCTTCTTCTTCGCTAAAGAGGGCAAAGAGCACGGTTTTATTGACAAAGCCCGCACCGCCGCCCAAATAGATGGACAATGTGCGGCGATCAACAGGCGCCCGATCTTTTACAAAAATGCGGTCATGGTAAACGCGTTCTTCCAACACCTGCCAATGAGACAACGCCTCATTCAGCACAGTAAGCATAGACCCGCTGCGCCCCATCAAGCCCATATCAATGGTCAAGCGCGTGTGGATGGTGGTGCCGGGGCGAACCGCTTCACGCCAATCCCGTTGGGGGGCCGGCCCCCGTTCTCCTTCATCATCGCGCGCCACCAGACAAAACGCCGCCTCAGAAATGGGATCGCTGTCGGCAAAGGCATAGGTGCGCATCAGGCTGTTCCAGGGACTGTGGCGCTGTGAAGGATCGGCCGCCAAAATATGGAACAAGGTATGGCGCAAAGGCGCATCGGCTAAATCCGCGGTGCGTGTCAAGGCCTGACGAATCAGTGCACGCAGAGATTCTTTTTCTTTTTCGGCCATTTCCTTTAGCCGCCAGACCATGAGCGCCGTGGCCACGGCCCCTTTCAAAGTAGAGGCCGGCACATAGGCCGTACCGTCCGGATGGCGCAAAAAGGGACGCACCGATTGCACTTCTTCCTTTGGCGCCAGCGGTCGTGACAGATTGTGCCACCGTTCCACCAAGGAAGACGCCGCTTCTTCTTGTCCCAAGCAGGAAAAAAAGGACCGCGCATCAGATGCTTTTTCCTGTAAGAAATGTTCCCAGTCGTCCATAGCGTGATGAGCCGAGAGCCAGTGCGCCAGCGCCGGCAGAGCAATAATACCCACTTTTTCCCGTTCTCTATCCACCAGCAGCCTGTGCGCCGTAATTTCTGTGCCGTCTCCGATAAAAAGGGGACCGACGGTGTGCAGATGCACATCGTGCACTTCCAAATGGGCCAGACGTTTCATGCGTTCCATGGATGCACCTCCCAAAACATTGGCCGGGCATAGCGCCGGGATGATAAGGCATCAACTGCGCCGTCATGCCGGCAAATGACGCCGGCAAAGGGTTGGGGAAAACGGCTGCCTGCCGCCAATAAAAGAAAGGGTTCTTTTTGTCCGTCGGCCAGATGCCAGCTGCGCGGCAACAAGGCATAGTCGCCCGTTTGCAGCACATCGTCCAGGGCTGCCGCTTCAGGCCAGGCGCTGCTCAAGGTCATCACCTCATGACGGGG
>JAEZVS010000028.1 GCA_023443145.1 Bacillota bacterium
AACAATGGCGCACCGCCCATTTTGACACTTGGTCCGCTATAAGGACCAGAAAAATCACCAGCCAAAAATACAATTTAAACTCCTTAACTGCCCTTATAAATCTGAGCCATAGACAAGATATTTTGTAACCACTCACCGATGACAGGCAAATTCATGTATATGATATTTTTCAGGATAACCCCACTAACAGCCAATACCAGGGCCAAACCGATGGTACCTCCCAATCCACGTGCCAAACCAATCAAAAAATTCATGAAAAGCAGTCGAAATGGATGGGCAACATACGTCGCATACTCGGCAAGCCTGGCTTTTTCCATTGCATCAATCATCATATCAAACTTTTCTTGGGTAAAGCTTTGAGATACATCAATGGTGGTTTTTTCTTTCTGTTTTTCACTCGCTTCTTTGTATGTTATGTCTGGCGACTGCTTCATATCTCGTTTTGTAAAAAAAATCACCTGACACCTCCAAATCAATTGTTCAGCGCGTGGATGGGTGCCGGAATACGTCCACCTCGTTTTGCAAATATAGCAGAGCTCTCGGAATGCACAGGCATAATGGGTGCGTACCCTAAAAGCCCGCCAAATTCAACGACGTCACCAACTGTTTTACCTGGCACCGGAATCACACGCACCGCAGTTGTTTTTTTATTAATCATGCCAATTGCTGCTTCATCCGCAATCATGGCTGCAATGGTTTCGGCCGGTGTATCACCGGGAATAGCCACCATGTCAATACCCACCGAGCATACACAAGTCATCGCTTCTAATTTGTCATACGTCAGCGCACCTTCGCCGGCAGCACGAATCATACCTGCATCTTCACTAACCGGAATAAAAGCACCTGAAAGTCCGCCAACTGCTCCGGATGCCATCGCACCGCCTTTTTTCACCGCATCGTTCAACATGGCCAATGCCGCTGTTGTCCCGTGGGTCCCGCAGCGTTCCAATCCTATGGCTTCCAAAATATCGGCCACGCTGTCACCCACTGCAGGAGTTGGAGCCAAAGACAAATCCACAATGCCAAAAGGAACACCAAGCCGCTCAGCAGCAAGTCTGCCCACCATTTCTCCACTTCTCGTGACTTTAAAAGCCATTTTCTTTATGGCCTCTGATATATCATCAAAGCTGGCATCGTTTGAAAGATTTTTGATGGCATTTAGAACCACGCCCGGTCCGCTAACCCCAACACTCAAAGAGGTTTCGCCTTCACTAATGCCGTGGAAGGCTCCTGCCATAAATGGGTTATCCTCAACGGCATTACAAAAGGCTACGAATTTAGCGCAGCCAAGTCCGTCTTTATCTGCAGTTTTCTCCGCAATTTCTTTTATAATACGTCCCAACAAGCAAACGGCATCCATGTTGATACCCGCTTTACTTGAGCCTACATTGACCGATGAACAAACTAGGTCCGTTTCCGCTAATGCTTGCGGAATTTGCTCAATAAAATCCCTTTCCCCATCGGTCATAGCTTTTTGCACCAGAGCAGAAAAGCCGCCAATGAAATCGACACCACACGTCTTTGCCGCCCGATCTAAAGTATGTGCCAATCTCACATAATCTCTGTCAGTCAACGCTTCCCCTACCAACGATGCAGGTGTGACCGCTATTCGTTTATTGATAATTGGAATACCATACTCTTGAGAGATGGCAATTCCGGTTTCAACCAATTTTTCTGCAGAGCGGGTGATCTTATCATACACCAACTGATTCAATGTGTTTGAATTTGGAGAAATGCAGTTTCGCAACGATATGCCCATGGTAATGGTTCGAATATCCAAATTCTCATCAGAAATCATGTGTAGGGTTTCAAAAATTTCTTGAGCTGTCAAATTTAAAGTCATGACGTCCCCCTCACCTACACACGATGCATATATTTAAAAATGTCTTCATGCTGACACGTGACGACGGTCCCAACGCTTTCGCCCACGCTTTTTAATTCTTCGGCCAGTTCACTTAATGCCACGGTTGCATCTGTTATATCCACGACCATAATCATGGAGAAATACTTATCTATGATGGTCTGGCTAATATCCAATATGTTTACATCATGATTGGCCAAAGCTGTTGCCATTGCACTGATGATGCCTTTGCGATCTTCTCCGACAACAGTAATCACCGCTTTATTAGTCTCGCTCAACGTGTACCCTCCACTTTAAGACAAATGCTTCCCGACAATGTATCGAATAATCATCGAACGGCTGATGACCCCTACCAATTTGCCATCATCTTCTACCGGCACTTTTTTTATTTTCTTTTTACCGAGAATGCGTGCCACTTCATCAATAGTTTCATCGACGTTAACACTCACTACTTTTGTTGTAGCTAGTTCCATTACATTAATTTTTAGCAAATCTTCCAATTTTTGATCAAAACTTTCCACATCGTACCATACTGTGATAAAGCTGGTCATGTCAATAATACGTGGGTCTTGCTTCGCAATAAATTTCATGATATCGCCGTCACTAATGAAACCGACCACGTGCTGATCGTCATCGACCACCGGAAGACCGCTTGTTCTTTTATGCACCAGTGCTTTTAAAACTTCGGCAATGGTATCGTTTTCATTGACTGTATAGACATCTTTTTCCATAATGTTACCAATTCGTTCCGACATGCCAATCCCTCCAAACAGATTCATAATATTTATTTATGATACATCAACAATCCCCAATTGTCCATAGTGAATGGCAAAAAACTGTTAACGAATTATATAGAAGAAAACACCTGGCAAGCCAGGCGTTTTCTATTTCGTACCGCTAAATCAATTGAGCACCTAAATCTTTACTAAAATCAATTTCATCTTGCCGTATGCCGCCTTTTACAATCACAGCAGCGGCATGCTTCTGATCACTCAATTCAATATCATATTTTTTAGCCAAATTCTTTTTACGCGTATAATCAATTTCCAGATATTTATACGGGCTGCCTTTAGCCACATTGGTTTCTTCAATCTTATTAATGGTTGTTAGGCTGTCTTGGTAGTCGGGCGACCAAAACGCAATAATCACCGGCTTTTCTGATTCCACAACATTTTCTTGAAAATCTTTTTGTTCTTCAATAAATCGCTCGGCTGCGGTTGCGGCAATGGCACCGTCGTTAACCGCTGTTGCAATTTGGCGCAAATACTTATCACGCACATCACCAATGGCATAAACGCCCTCAATATTTGTTTCCATAAGTGGTGTGGTGGGAATATACCCTCTCGAATTGGTAACGATACCGCTTTCCTTTAAAAACTCTGTCTGCGGTACAACACCTACAAAGAAGAAAACACCATTACAGGAAAGATCCGATATATCTCCTGTTTTAATATTTTTAACTTTGACGCCTTCCACACCCTCTTCACCATAAATGGTATCAAGCACAGAATTCCAAATAAAGTGCATTTTAGGGTGATTGAAAGCTTTCTCAGCAGCCTGTTTGTTACAGTCTAATATCCCCTCATCATGCAGAACGATAACTGTAATCTTAGAGGCATATTTGGCAATAAACATACCTTCTTCGATGGCCTGATCTCCGCTGCCAACCACAACCACTTCTTGATCTTGGAAAAATTCTGCATCACAGGTGGCGCAGTAGGCCACCCCATCCCCGGTGAATTCTTTTTCACCCGGAATACCCAAGACTCGCGATTCGGTCCCTGATGCAATAATGACAGCTGACGCTTCATATTCATTTTTTCGGGTTTTTACTGATTTGACATCACTAGAAAAATCGACAGATTTGACGCGTTCTTTAGAAATTGTAACGCCGAATTTTTCAGCATGATCGCGCATAATCGCTGTCAATTCAGGTCCGGTTGTTTCAGGAAATCCCGGATAGTTAACAATTTCACGAGTCGTAAAAGCACGGCCACCAACGCTGCCTTTTTCAATAACCAACGTATTTAATTTGGCACGCCCGCCATAAATACCGGCTGCCAGTCCAGCAGGACCGCCGCCTAAAATAATCAAGTCATATTTTTGCTCTGCCATAAAAGGTCTCCTCCAAATCACTAGAAACGCCATAAATTGCTTTTATTGAATCCCTCTACCACATTATATCAAATTTTCGATTAATAAAAAGCATTATTTGAAAATTTATCTACACAATATGGATGTATCGGCGCAAAAAGGCGATGTAGAGCGAACAAAGAAAGTCCAGGCTATCAAATTAACGCTGTGTGCTTAATCCACCTCACGTCAAGCATCATACGTCATTGGCGTCATCTTCATCCAGCGGAGTCGCCATGCGGTACAACTCTGCAATTTTATCAGCCTGCATAATGGAACGAACACGCTCTTCGTTAATGATTTGCCCCGGAAATATAATGACGTTGCCCTGTTTATCGGAAATGCTCTTGCGAACCGTCTGACCTTTTACATCATTTAATACTGCATCTATATCTTGTTGATTCAAATCTTTCTTACTGCCTGAGATTTGTTCCATAATGCCGTCAATAAATTTGCCTACCTCGCGATTGACCGCATCGGTAAAGCGGCTCATATCCTGAGAAAAAGATTCTTTTTCCAGATGTTTAAACTTTTGACTGACTTTACTGCCAAAATCATTAACAGATCCGGATACACGTCGCGTCATTTGATCAAAAAACTCTTCGTATTTCAAGTTCGAATCATCATTTTTATGATTTTTCTCTTCGCTCAAAGCATATTGATATAAATAGACATCATCTTTCAAAAAGATAACGTTATCGCCAATACGGGCCACCTGATCACAATCGATTGTTTTAGCAGAATCACTTTTTTGTAAATCAACCAATATTTCCTGTAGTGTGCCTGATTCGTCAACGGCCATATCGCGGACCGAGCCCATTTGGCGCCCATCTAAAGTAATGACCGGATGATTGTAAAACTGTTGCTCTTTTTCAACTCTTTCCACAAACTCCTCCACGATAATAACATCCGACGTAAACGTTTTGATGCTATCTCGTGTTGCATATAAACAGTGATCTTTTTGGAAAATAACCAGCGCATCAATGTTTTTATTTTCCGGATGGAAAACAAAAGTAATACGCCCCTCTACCACGGATCCTTTTTTCAATTCAACCACTTGTTTTTTTTCAAGAGCTTTTGTACTAAATAATTTTTGACTCATGGTGACCTCCTCAGATGATTATTTTCAGTAATTTTTACCATGATAATCGACAACTCGAAAAGCATATACATCGGTACTGCCAGCAAGGTTTGACTAAATATATCCGGCGGAGTCAAAACTGCAGACATGCTTAAGATGATCAAAAGTATATATTTCCGAGATTTGGAAAGCTGTTTGGCGGTTATAAGGCCCATTCTTGCTAAAAGAAATATTATGAGCGGCAATTCAAAGGCCAAACCAAAAGGCAAAATAAACTTAATCGCAAAACTCAAGTAATAACTGACCGTAATGACCGGTTGAAAGTGGGTACCAAAACCACCAATCAATACTTTTAGGGTAGACTGCAGAACAAAAACATAACCAAAAACCACACCACCGATGAATAAAATAGTGGCAACCAATGTTGTAATTAAGAGTACCCTTTTTTCCTTCTTGTAAAAAGCCGGCAGCAGAAACGCCAGTATTTGCCAAATAAGAACTGGGCTAGCCAGTACCACGCCAGCTAAGAGACTAATCTTTAAATATGCCATAAAAGATTCTGACACACTGATAAAAACCAGTGATTGCGAGAATACATTTTCGAAGGGCCGTATCAGCAGGGCCATAAGCCATTCACGTAAAACAAGAAAACTCACCGCCATCATAGTGATGACGGCGATGAGTGATACAAACGCTCGTTTACGAAGTTCTTCTAAATGAGCCAAGAGAGGTAGATCTTTATTTTTCATCGTCTTTCCTTTCAGAGGATGAGCGAAGCTTGCTATCTTGTTCTTGTGACTCTGTCTGAGTATTACGGTACACATCCGCCATAGGGTGATGAGACATTGTTTTAATTTTTTCATATTCTAACTGAATATCTTGAAAGTCTTCAATGCCCACAGATTTTTTGACCTGATCAATATCGTCTTGAACGGTACTTTGAAAATCCGCATATCCTTTTTTAAATTCTCGTATCGTACGACCTAGTTTACGAGCCAGTTCAGGCATCTTTTCCGGACCTAAGACGATAAATGCAACAATAAAGATAAACAAGCATTCGCTAAAGCCGATAAATGCTGACGTAACCATCATTGATTCTTATCTTCTCTGTGTTCTGGTCCACTTGAATTTTGAACCGAATCATTATCTTTATTCACTTCATCTTTAAATTCACGCACCGATTGCCCCAACGATTTACCTACGCCGGCTAATTTCCCGCCGCCAAAAATAACCAAAGCCACAACGAGAACTATGGCCAATTCCGATACGCCAATGATACCCAATATCATATGATATCCTCCTAAGACAGCTGCTCAAGCATGTTTAATCGTTTTTCCACCGTTTCAAGATCAATAGTATGGTGTTCTATTTTCTCTTTTTCTTTTTGAATGACATCTTCAGGTGCCTTTGACAAGAAGCCTTGATTGGATAATTTACCTTGAGCGCGTTTCATTTCATTTTGTATATTCACTTTTTCTTTTTGAAGACGTGTCACTTCAGCAGCAATATCCACCAAATCTTTCAAAGGTAAAATCACCTGTAAGCCGTGAACCACCGCACTAACCGCTTGTGTCACTTCTACATCTTCCAAACTGAGATGAAGTTCTGAAGCAAAAGCCAATTGCTCCAACGCATCTTTATTTTTGCGCATAAGATCCGCCTCTCGCTCAGTCGGCGCCACAATCATTAAAGCACTCTTTTTCCCCATCGGAACATTCATATCGTGACGGAGTGAACGCACTGCTTTAATAACTTCCATCACAACCATCATATCACGTTCCGCATCGTCATCAAACAAAGCATTTGCTTTGGGCCATTCGGATACCATGACCGAAGAACCTTCATGAGGAAGCGCTTGCCAGATTTCTTCTATGATGAATGGCATGATGGGATGGAGTAAAACACAGGTTTTTTCCAGCACCCAAGCTGCCGTTTGGCGTGCTTCCTTCTGTGCTTCGTCGCCATCGCGTCCATAAAGACGTGGTTTAGCCAGTTCAATATACCAATCGCAATACTCATCCCAGATAAAATTCGTGATGGACCGCGCTGCTTCACCTAATTCATATTTCTCTAAAGAATCCGTGACGTGTTGTGCTGTACGCGCAAAACGACTCATAATCCAACGATCATGAAGATGCGAACTGTTTGGCACAGAAACCACAGCTTCATCATCGCTTAAATTCATGAGCACAAAACGAGCGGCATTCCAGAATTTATTTGTAAAGTTACGTGATGCCTCTATTTTTTCTTGTCGATAACGTGTATCATTTCCCGGCGTAGTGCCCGTAATCAACGTCATGCGTAGTGCATCAGCCCCATAACGAGCAATTTCATCGAGCGGATCAATACCGTTGCCCAGTGACTTACTCATTTTACGGCCCAGTTCATCCAACACAAGACCGTGAATCAGTACATCGTCAAATGGTTTCTTATCTGTAAATTCATAGGCATCAAAAACCATGCGGGCCACCCAGAAAAAGATAATGTCACGGCCCGTAACCAACACGCTGGTGGGATAAAACATGTCTAAGTCTTCCGTTTCATCCGGCCAGCCAAAAGTTTCGAACGGCCATAGACCGGAACTAAACCACGTATCCAACACGTCTTCATCTTGATGGATATGGGTGCTGCCGCATTCGGGGCATACTGTAGGATCTTCTCGCTCACAGCTTATTTTACCGCAATCATCACAATACCATACCGGAATGCGATGACCCCACCAAAGCTGACGTGATATACACCAATCGCGTATGTTTTCCAGCCAGCTTACGAATATTTTAGTAAATCTTTCGGGAACAAAACGAATGTCACCTTTATGTACCGCTTCGAGTGCCGGTTTCACCAATGGCGCCATACGAACAAACCATTGTTTACTGATTCGAGGCTCAATCACGGTATCGCAGCGATAGCAATGACCCACTGAGTTCATATGAGGTTCACGGCGATTCAGATAAGGCGTGCCTGTCAAATCTTGTATGAGATTCTTTCGGCACTCAAACCGATCAAGCCCTTCATACGGCCCTGCACCGGCGGTCATTATGCCGCTTTCATCGATCACGACCACCTGCTCTAACTGATGACGCATTCCCACTTGAAAGTCATTGACATCATGAGAAGGGGTTATTTTAACCGCACCTGTTCCAAAATCTTTTTCTACATATTCATCGGCAATAATTGGAATGACGCGATCAATCACCGGCAAGCGTACGCTTTTTCCAATTAAATCTTTGTAGCGTTCGTCATCCGGATGCACCGCAACTGCAACATCCCCAAAGATGGTTTCAGGGCGAGTGGTGGCAATCGTAATATGACCCTCTTCATCAATAAGCGGATAGTTCAAATAGTAAAGTTCCCCTTGATTGTCCTTGTGATCCACTTCAATATCTGAAATGGTGGTATGACAATGGGGGCACCAGTTGATAATATAATTACCTTGATAAATCAGATCTTTTTCATAAAGAGCCACAAAGGATTCGCGAACCGCACGGCTGCACATATCATCCATGGTAAAGCGCTCCATAGACCAATCACAAGACGCTCCCAATTTACGTACCTGTTCTGTGATGGTGTTGCCATATTCTTCTTTCCACTGGTAGCACTTTTCTACAAAAGCTTCGCGACCCAGCTCATCCTTGGACAGACCTTCATCGCGTATTTTCTTTTCCACTTTCGCTTGGGTGGCAATGCCGGCATGATCAGTGCCGGGCAGCCATAGTGTGTTATACCCTTGCAGGCGCTTAAATCTGATAAGAATATCCTGCATGGTATCGTCCATGGCATGTCCCATATGAAGCCGACCGGTTACATTAGGTGGCGGCATAACAATAGAAAACATAGGCGCCTCAGGATCTCTAGACGGCTTAAAATAACCATTTTTCTCCCAAAAATCATACCATTTTTTTTCCACCTCTGCCGGCTGGTAAGCTTTAGTCAGTTCCCTTTTCATAATAACCTCCTAAAAAAATAGTCGCCCTTAAAAAAGGACGACATAATTGCGTGGTACCACCTTTATTCAGCTCCCCTAACGGAACCCTCAAATCGATAACGGCGATAACCGGAGCGGATGCTCACCTCAGAAGCGACCTTCCAACGGGCTTTGCGCCGACAATTTCAGCACCTGTCGGTCTCTGTACGCCAGCAGACGTTGTACTCTTCTTCATCACAGGCTTTGTTTTTTTATTATTATACTCACAACTTCACAAAAGGTCAATAACGAGAAAGCACCTTTCCTATGCGCATATAAAGCAACCCGCCAATACTGGTTACCAACACACCTTTAACTAAGTTAAATGGAATCACACATAACACAATCAAGCTTTTTAAATCGACCACTCGACTGTTTAACTGTTGGCCTAATGCAACATAAGTGTCAATCGGAACCTTAAAAGCCTGAGCATACAACGGAATCAAGACGAAATAATTCAACAATGCCGCTGTGATAACCAACGCCAAAATACCTGTTAGCGCCCCCATCACCATCGACCTTCTAGTGGCGTTCCTACGATAAATAGCAATCACCGGCAAAACCAAAGCGCAGCCAATAATAAAGTTCGCCACTTCACCAACACCGGCTGTATAGGACCCTTTGATAATAAAAATGAGAAGGATTTTTACCAATTCAATCGTTACCGCTGCCAAAGGCCCCATTAAAAATCCACCAACCAAAACGGGAACTTCACTAAAATCCAATTTATAAAACTCCGGCGCTAAGAACGGAATGGGGAAATCGAAGTACATTAATATGGCTGCTATCGCGGCTAAAAGTGCAATGCGCACCAATTTTTTAGCAGTAAAATATTTCTTTTTACTTTCCATGTTCATCTCCTAAAAAGGCGCCCCTTCGGGCGCCATTTCATTTAAAATCTTTTTTTATTGCTCATTAAAGAAATATCGTGCCATATCGGGGACGCATTAAAAATAGATGAATAGGTACCCGAAACAATCCCAATGATGATGGCAAGCACAAAATAACGGGTGGTTTCGCCACCAAAAAGAAAGACTGCAATCAACGGAATGAGCGTACTTCCGGCTGTAAACAATGAACGGCGCAACACTTGATTAATACTATTGTTTACAACATTACCCAGCTCATCACGCTTAATACGGCCCAAATGTTCACGAATGCGATCAAACACCACAATGGTGTCATTAATGGAATAACCGAATATGGTCAATATGGCTGCCACAAACGAACTGCTGACTTCCCACTGAAAAATGGAAAAAAACGCAACGACCATCAACACATCGTGGAAAAGTGCAACAATACCTGCCGTTGCAAAGCGCCATTCAAAACGGATGGTGATATAGATAATCATCAGACCCATCGCAACGAAGAGCGCAATCAAGCCTTTTGTAAGAATTTCTTTCCCCATTGTGGGACCAACAGCACTGACGCGATCCACTTCAGTTTTACCCAATGAGTCCGAAAGATTTTTTATAAATTGATCCTGCTCCTGTTGATTCATAAACTGCGTTTTAATTTGGTAACTGCCATTGGAAAGTTCTTGAATTTGATCTCCACCATGATTCACCTTAGAAAGTGCCGTCCGCACATCAGAAACTTTTACATCCTTCTTATCAAAGGAAACCTGGAAACTGGTACCTCCTGTAAAATCAATACCTAAGTTGAGTCCTTGAATCACCATGGAAATCATACCCACCACTAAAAGGAGCACAGAAAGTACATAGAAAATTTTTCTTTTGCCAATAAAATCAAAATTTGTCATTTACTTTCCCTCCTCTGTTGGCCGTTTGACACCATAAAATGCGGCATTCTGAATGCTGCCGGAATGAACCAAGTTGCGTAAAATGAAACGTGTAAAGCTGATAGCTGTAAATAGACTCAAAACAATCCCTATGCAGAGTGTAATAGCAAAACCGCGAATTTCTCCAGTACCTAAAACAATAAGAACCACACCTGCAATCAACGTGGTCATGTTTGAATCGATGACGGTGGCAAACGCTTTCTTAAATCCGGATTCTGTAGCCACGCGTACGGTTTTACCTAAGCGCAGTTCATCTCGAATGCGTTCGTAAATCAAAACATTCGCGTCAACGGCCATACCAATAGACAATAAGAACGCAGCGATGACCTGCAAAGTAATGGTTGACTTAATTAAAATAAGCATACCCGCTAAGAGCAACGCATAAAGAATCAGCGATAGAATGGCAACAAAGCCCGGTCTCCGGTAAATAATCAGCAAAAAGAGCAACAATGCCATGCAACCAATTAGCGTTGCATTTAAGCTTTTATGAATGGCATCCGGTCCGAGTTGTGCCCCCACTGTATTTTGTTCCACGATTTTCAGCGAAACCGGGAGAGCACCTGAATTTAGAAGAAGAGCCAGGTTTTCGGCTTCTTTCATACTCTGAAAGCCGCCACTGATTTGCGCTTCACCATTCATAATAGGTTGTTGAATGTATGGATCAGAAATAGATTTTCCATCCAACAAAATACTGATCACACGATTTGGGTCTCGTCCGGTCGGATATTTTTGCACCAAATCTTGGGTTGCTTCACCAAACGCCTTTGCGCCTTCAGAGTCAAATTTAAGGCTCACTGCAAATCTTTGATTTGGGTCCACTTCTTTGTCGTTGGTAACCGCTTGTGCATCACTTAGATGAGAGCCATCTAGCACCACTTTTTTAGTGTCTGCACGCACAAATTCTAATTTTGCCGTTGTGCCAATAAGATCAATGGCTTCTTTGGCATTTTTAACCCCCGGCAATTCAATCGAAATACGGTTTTCGCCTTCACGTCTGATCTCAGGCTCAGCTACGCCCAGCGAATTGACACGATTGGCGATGATCCCCATGGC
>JAEZVS010000079.1 GCA_023443145.1 Bacillota bacterium
GGCGATATCTTTGCGGACCTGTTTTAATTGCATCGGGTTTTCGAGCTGGCCGGTCGCCATCTGAAAACGCAGGTTGAAGAGCTCTTCCTTGAGGTCCAAGACTTTTTTATTCAGCTCATCCATTGAAAGATCTCTTAAGGTTTCAGCCTTCACGTACATCGCCCTCCGTTTCCTGGCGTTTCACAATTTTGCACTTCACCGGGAGTTTGTGCATAGCCAGACGCAATGCTTCACGAGCCACCGGCTCGGGAACACCTGCAATTTCAAACATAACGCGTCCGGGCTTAACCACAGCCACCCAGTAGTCCGGAGCCCCTTTACCGGAACCCATGCGGACTTCGGCCGGTTTTGCAGTAACCGGCTGATCAGGGAAAATTTTAATCCAAACTTTACCACCACGTTTGATGTAACGGGTCATGGCAATACGGGCCGCTTCAATTTGACGGCTGGTTACCCAATGACCGGTGGTGGCTTGTAACCCATATTCGCCGTAAGCCACTTCGGTGCCTTTATGGGCTTTGCCCTTCAGGCTTCTGCGATGTGGGCGGCGCCATTTTGTTCTTTTTGGCATCAACATCTTACCGGCCTCCTTCTTTCACTTTATCGCCGGCAGATTCTGGCAGCACTTCGCCTTTATAGACCCAAACTTTTACGCCGATTTTACCGTAGGTGGTATCGGCTTCATAAAAGCCATAATCAATGTCTGCGCGAAGGGTGTGCAAGGGCACTTTGCCTTCCGTGGCCCATTCCGTACGGGCAATGTCGGCGCCGGCCAAACGACCGGAAACAGCCACTTTAATGCCTTTGACACCGGCTTTGGTTGCTCTTTGCAGAGCTTGTTTAATGGCACGACGGAACGCAATGCGGCGCACCAGGGCATCACTGATGCTTTCTGCAATCAGTTGCGCATCTGCTTCCGGACGTTTGATTTCCATCACGCTGATGGATACGTTTTTCTTCGTCATTTTTTCCAATTCAGCACGAAGCACTTCAATGGCAGCGCCGTTGCGACCAATTACGATGCCCGGTTTGGCAGTGTGAATGGTCACCTTCACCTTGGTGGTGCCGGTCCGTTCAATGATGACGGAGGAGATGCCACTTTCAAAAAGTTTCTTTTTCACGAAATCGCGAATTTTAAAGTCTTCGTGGAGAAGATCCACATAGTTTTTGTCATCAGCATACCATCTGGCATCCCAGTTGCGGATGATGCCCACACGCATGCCGATCGGATTGACTTTCTGACCCACTGTATTCCTCCTATCTCTCCGCTACCGTGATGGTGATATGGCTGGTTTTTTTCGTAATGGCGTCTGCTCTGCCCATGGCACGAGGTTTGAAGCGTTTCAGAGAAGGCCCCTGATCCACAGTGGCCACACGCACGTAAAGGTTATCGGTTGCCATATCATGGTTGTTTTCTGCATTGGCCACAGCCGATTTCAGCACATCTCTAATGATAGGAGAGGCCTTATGCGGCGTAAACTGCAGGGTAATAAATGCTTCCTGTACCGATTTGCCGCGAATGAGGTTAACGATCCGACGGGCTTTCAGCGGAGAAATGCGCACATATTTTGCACAAGCTTTTGCTTCCACAGTTATCCTCCTCCCTATCTTAAGCCGCTGGACTTTTCACTGCCGGCGTGGCCGCGGAAAGTGCGGGTGGGTGCGAATTCACCCAATTTATGTCCAACCATGTCTTCAGTTACATACACCGGAATGTGTTTGCGTCCATCGTGTACCGCAAAGGTATGACCGACAAATTCCGGGAAAATGGTGGAAGCGCGGCTCCAGGTCTTGATGACGTTCTTTTCGTTATTGGCGTTGAGCGCTTCGACTTTTTTATACAGCTTTTCGTCTACAAAAGGTCCTTTTTTCAAAGATCTGCTCACTATAGACTCTCCTTCCCTTCAGGCTTATTTGCCCTTTCTCGATCTCACGATAAACTGGTTGCTCTTGTTTTTCTTCTTGCGGGTTTTTCCGCCATGAGCCAGCTTGCCCCAAGGGCTGACCGGCGATTTGCGGCCGACCGGCGCGCGACCTTCCCCACCGCCGTGCGGGTGATCGTTGGGGTTCATAACCGAACCGCGAACGTGGGGGCGTTTGTTCATCCAACGGGAACGACCGGCTTTACCGATGTTGATGTTGGCATGTTCACTGTTGCCCACTTCACCGATGGTGGCGCGGCAAGTGAGAAGAATTTTTCTCATTTCGCCGCTGGGCAGGCGCAAAGTGGCATATTTGCCTTCTTTGGCCATGAGCTGTCCGCTCACGCCGGCGCTGCGGCAAAGTTGGCCGCCTTTACCCGGCTGCATTTCAATATTGTGGATAAATGTACCGGCGGGAATGTCGCCTAAGGGCAGCGCATTGCCAACTTTAATGTCGGCATCGGGTCCGCTGTGTACAAAATCGCCCACTTTCAGACCGTTGGGTGCCAAAATATAGCGTTTTTCGCCATCCACGTAATGTAAGAGAGCAATACGTGCCGAACGGTTCGGATCGTATTCAATGGTGGCCACTTTTGCAGGCACGCCGTCTTTGTTGCGTTTAAAGTCGATGATGCGGTATTTTCTCTTATGACCGCCGCCTTGATGACGGACGGTGATCATGCCGCGGCTGTTGCGGCCGGCATGTTTTTTCAGCTTGACAACAAGCGATTTCTCCGGCTTGTCGGTGGTCACCTCATCGAACGAAGAGACCGTCATATGGCGCACGCCAGGAGAAGTCGGCTTAAATGATTTTAAGGCCATGGTTTACCCTCCGTTCTTACTGGATGCCTTCAAAGATTTCGATGGTATCGCCTTCAGCCAGGGTGACAAGGGCTTTTTTATAACCACTGGTCATGCCCACGTGGCGACCCACGCGTTTCTTCTTGCCTTTAACGTTCATTGTGCGCACATTCGTCACACGCACTTTGAAGATTTCTTCAACGGCTTTTTTTATCTCAATCTTATTGGCTTTTTTCGCCACTTTAAAGCAATAGGTGTTTTCTGCCATGAGGTCCACAGATTTTTCTGTAATGACCGGCTTAATAATCAGTTCGCGTGCCAACATCAGGCCAGCACCTCCTCAATTTTGGCAATGGCATCTTTGGTGGCCACCAACTGTGTTGCATTCAATGCATCATAGGTGGTGAGGGCGCGTACAGTGGTGATGGTCACGCCTTTGATGTTGCGGGCGCTTTTGGCAACCGTTTCATTTTCATCGGCCAACACCAATAGAATTTTACCTTCCACTTTCAAATTGTTGAGCACGCGCACCATGTCTTTGGTTTTGGGTGCATCAAAGGTCAATTCATCAACCACAGTGAGTGCGTTTTCATTCACTTTATCGGAAAGAGCAGAACGCAAAGCGATGAGCACTTTCTTTTTGTTGACATCTTTTTCATAGCTTCTCGGTTTCGGCCCGAAAATGATGGACCCGCCGCGCCACAGCGGTGAACGGCTCGTACCGGCACGGGCACGACCGGTGCCTTTTTGGCGCCAGGGTTTTCTGCCCCCGCCGCGCACTTCGCCGCGAGATTTGGTAGAGCTGGTGCCTCGTCTCAATCCGGCGAGGTAAGCAACCACCACTTCATGCACCACCGGCTCGTTGATTTCTGCGGCAAATACCGCATCAGCCAGTTGAAGCTCGCCGAGATCGGCGCCTTCCATATTATATAATGTTACATTTGGCATGGTTATTCCCTCCCTTACTTGGATTTCACACTTTGACGGATGACAACCAGACTTTTCTTAGCGCCCGGTACCGAGCCTTTAATGAGGATGATGTTGTTTTCCACATCCACCTTCACCACTTCCAGATTCTGCACCGTGGTTTTTAAACCACCGGCACGACCCGGCATGCGATGGCCCTTGAACACGTGGCTCTGACCGGCAGCACCGATAGAACCGGTTTTGCGTTTGTGTTTGGAACCGTGACTCATCGGCCCTCTGTGGAGACCGTAACGTTTGATGGTGCCGGCAAAGCCTTTCCCTTTGGAAACACCCGTCACATCAATTTTATCTCCTTGGGCAAATACGTCGGCTTTCAATTCTGAGCCGAGAGCATACTCGGATGCATCATCCACACGAAATTCGCGCAGGTAACGTTTGGCGGAAACTCCCGCCTTGTCGAAATGACCTTTGCGCGGTTTGTTGACGCGCACCGGTTTGATGTCGCCAAAACCGACCTGAATGGCTTCATAGCCGTCGTTTTCGGTGGTTTTAAGCTGAGTGATGACACAGGGGCCTGCTTCTACGGCCGTAACCGGAATCAGCACGCCTTCGGGCGTAAAGACCTGGGTCATCCCAATTTTTTTACCTAAAATGGCTTTCATGCGAACTGCCACCTCCTGACTGTTTAAATTAGAGTTTTATTTCAATTTCCACACCGCTGGGCAGATCTAAGCGCATGAGCGCTTCCACCGTTTTATTGGTGTGGTCAGAAATATCGATAAGACGTTTGTGGGTTCTGGTTTCAAACTGCTCGCGGCTGTCTTTGTTGACGTGCGGAGAGCGCAGAACGGTGTAAATGCGTTTTTCCGTGGGAAGGGGCACCGGGCCTGCCACGCTGGCGCCCGTTTTCTTTGCGGTTTCCACGATTTTTTGTGCGCTTTGATCCAAGATTTTGTGATCAAAGGCTTTCAGTCTGATTCTGATTTTGTTTTTTGCCATGATGTTCCTCCTTATTGTTCGCCCGATTATCGGACATGCTCCACGAGAATTCCCCTTGACCACGGACTCTGGCGTGTCCATCGGTCCGGCAACCTCCCGTTTCTTCACAGTTGTGGCACCATATGAATATAACATATCTGCTGCCGGCACCGCAAGTGTTTTTTATAATTTTTTGGCGAAAAAGCGCCGTCCTTAAAAAAAACACACAGCGGGCCGATTGACCGCGCTGTGTGCGTGTTCCTAAAATCACTTCTATTAAAAGAGCAACTTGGCCAACGGATAGCCAATAAAGATGTAGTACGCCAACGCCATGAGGCAGCAAGGAAAACCGATGCGCATAATGTCGCCGTAGGTGTAAATATCTTTTCGCCCGTGCATCATACCTGCGTGGGGCGAGGCCGCCGGTGTGAGCATGGCCACAAACACCATCATACCCACGCCCATGGCCACCGGCATGGGATTGATGTGCATCTGCTCGCTGAAAGCCAGTATCACCGGCATGAGCACCACCGCCATGGCTGCATTGTTGGCAAAGTTGGTAATAATGAGCGCCACCGTAAATAAGATGGCCACAAACACCATCTCAGAGCGGCCGCCTAAAATAGGCTGCAGCGCTTGCAGAAGAAAGGCTTTCACCCCGGTGGCATCGTTACTGAGGGCATTGGCTCCATAGACCGCGGCGGCGATCATAAAAAATATCCCCCAGCTAAGCTGGCCGTAGGCCACTTCTTTAAAGTCCAACAGGCCGCGGCCTTTATATCGTATGATGCTGAATAACACCACCACCGACACGGTGACCCCGCACGGGCCCAGAGCAAAAAGGGTGCGCACAATGGGCCAGGTTTTTGGCAAAAAGCTGGGCGCCAGCAAAAGAATGATGTAAACCGGCAACAAAATGAGAAAGGCTTTTTGTTGGCCATTCATTGGCGGCAGCTGATTGTTTTTGCGGATAAGATCCGGATCCACTTTCTTTAAATGAGAGACATCCGGACGGATGAGAAACTTTAACACCAAAATATACGTCACCGTTATGATCATGCACATGATGAAGTTTAAGACCATATACGCCCCATAAGGCACCATGAGGCCGCTCATCTGTTGAAAGGCCGACACCACCACGAGCTGCGCCCCCATAAAAGGAAAAAACGGCTGCCCGATGGTGGAGACAAAAAACATGCCCACAAAGAAATAGGGCCAAAAGGCATCGCACTGTTCTATCTCAAGTTCTTCCATCAGTGTCAGCGTAATCGGCCACAACACCAAAAGAGAGCCGATGGGCGAAATAAGGGAAGACAGTGCAAAACAGGCCAAATAAAACACAAACAGAAACACATAAGGACGACCCTTGATCACCCTGCGCGTTAAAAACCAGTTGGCAATATATTTGGTGCAGCCCACTTCATAAAGAGCCCCGAAAAGCACCATCGCAAAGAGGGTTAAAAGCACCGTATCCTGACCGAAAGCCGTCAGAAAAGGGCCTTCACCCCTTGCATGCCTTCACCGGCAAAGCCGGAAAGGCTCATCACCACCAATCCCAAAAGCGACGGCCAAAGGGTATCCACCATGGACCACAAATAGACCATGCCCAAAAAAGCCCCCACCATTTTCATGCCGATGGGCGTGATGGGCGCCATAACCGGTAAAAACTGAAAGAGCACCATAATGCCGATCCCTACTGCCGAGTGTACTTAGATTTTTCCGTCGCCCGGCGGTCTCTTATCGGTACACGCCAAATCGCGGTCTTCCATAACGGGACGGG
>JAEZVS010000019.1 GCA_023443145.1 Bacillota bacterium
TTGCAACACATCCCAAAGGGCAATACGGTGGCGTTGGCAAAAGGCTTTTGCAGCGTCAGGATTGTTGGGCGGCGTTTCGCCGAAGAGAGCCGCCAAAGTGGGCCAAAAACGATTTTGTGGATGACCATAGTACATTTGGCGTTTGCGTGATTCTGGAGAAGGCATGGTGCCCAAGATTAAAACCAGTGCATTATCGGGCCACCAGGGATCAATATTGTGTGTGACAAATTCAGCCATGGAGCACAACCACCTGACAGACGCTCATTGCATCAAGCGCACGTTCGTGACTTTCCGGGCTCACTCCGGCGCAGGCTGCGGCATCGACATAAATGGGCACTTCCGGCAAGGCTGCTTTGGCAATCAGCGCGTTAGAAATCACACAAATATCCGTACAGAGACCGACAAATGTAATAGATGTGAGGAGCTTTTCTTTTGCTAAGTCAGTCAAGGATTCTGCCAGTGCCAATGAGCCGAAAGAGGGTTTGTCAATCATGCGGTGCGGACGACCGGAAAGAGCTTTGGCAACATCGGGATGCAGCGCCCAACCGTCGGTGTTTTGCTTGCAGTGCATGATGGGTAAATGGTGCCCCTCCTGGCTGTGCAAATAATTGTCATCATGGGTATCGCGTGTGGCGAGAATAGGACCCATATGCCCGCGAATGCGTGCCACAACTCGGGGCACAATTTGACGGGCTTCTTGTGTGCCTAAGGCACCGTCAATAAAGTCATTCTGCATATCGATGACCACCAATACGTCGTTCATGATGTCCTCCTATTCGTCGACTGCAACATTTTTGTGTATTGTACCATGAAGCTGTATTTGAGGAAAGCAGATGTGGCTGTTCGTAGACCATAAGAAACGCCGATGGAATAAAAAAATAAATTGAAATTTTTTCTTAACGTGTTATGATAAAAAATGGAATCTTTCATACTTATTTTCTTCAAGGAGGAATGTCTGTGTCAGCAGAACAAAAATCATTTCGCTTGGGCCTAATCCCGCGGCTCATCATCGGCATTTTAGCCGGTCTGGTTATCGGTATGTTCATTAATGAACCGGTGGCCCGTGTCTTTGTGACCATTTCCAGTATTTTTGGTAGTTATCTGAGTTTCATTATTCCTTTGCTTATTGTGAGTTTTGTCACGTCGGGTATCGGACATTTGACATCCGGTGGGGCGGGGCGCCTTTTAGGCTTTACGGTGTTTCTCGCTTATTGCTCCACGCTGGTGGCCGGCACTTTGGCATATTCGGTAGACTCGTTGGTGTTTCCGCACTTTATTACCTCAGATATCATTAAGAATTTTACAGAATCATCCGGGGCCAGCGTGGATTCTTTCCTTGCTTTTGAATTGCCTCCGGTATTCAGTGTGACCACGGCAATTGTTTTGGCTTTTATTATGGGGATCGGCATCATTTCATTGAGAAATCGCGAAGAGACAAAACAGTGGAGTGATCTTCTTATGAGTGGCTTTGATGGCTTACAGGCCATTGTGAATTTGGTGCTCAATAAAACCATCATTCCACTTCTTCCCATTTACATCGGTTTGACGTTTGCCAAACTCAGTTATACCGGTGAAGTTTGGAGCGTTCTCAAAGTGTTCTGGAAAGTTTATGTGGTGGTTTTGATTTTACATTTTGCCTATTTGACGGTGCTTTTCGTCATTGCGGGAACCGCCGGCGGCAAAAATCCCTTTACCCTTATGCGCAATCAAATTCCCGGTTGGCTGACTGCTGTGGGAACCCAGTCTTCGGCCGTGACCATTCCGGTGAATGTGCAATGTGCAGAAAAAAATGGCGTGAGCAAATCGATTCGTGAATTTGTGGTGCCCCTCTGTGCCACGATTCATTTAGCCGGCTCAACCATCACCATTGTCAGCTGCGCCACCGGCGTTCTGATGATGAGCAACATGGCCCACAGCATGACCATTATGGTGCCTTTCATCATGACTTTGGGCGTGGTGATGATTGCAGCTCCGGGTGCACCGGGCGGCGCCATTATGAGCGCCCTCTCCTTTCTTCCGATGATCGGTATTCCGGTGGAAGGCGCTTTGGCCACTTTGATGATCGCTCTTTATCTCACGCAAGATTCTTTCGGTACAGCCTGCAATGTCAGCGGTGACAACGCCATTGCATTTTTTATCGATACTTTCAAAGACCGCATCACCGCCACCAAAAAAGCTTGATGGGCCTGATTCGGATGCGATTAACTGCTCCTGCGGGAGCAGTTTTTTTGTATCGGCTCAAACGTCGTGGTATACTAAAATCAATTCAAACACAAAAAATAGGAGACTGACAAAATGGAGGCTTATATTTTCAGACTCAGTTTATCCAATACTCAATCGCCTGTATGGAGAGAATTGGCTGTGCCGGCTCTGATTGATTTTGGTGTACTGGCAGATATTTTTCAGCTGACGATTGGTTATCATAAGGCGCTCCCTTGGGAGTTTTTATTTGATGAGATGAAAGCGCGCATCACAAATGATCAGGCTCTTTTGGATCAAGCGCAGTATTTAAAAAGCGAAGCCGGCCAAGCACATTTGGCGTCTGTTGATCAGGAAAAACATACCGTGGATTTGTCTGTGGCGGTTTTAGATGCGGCAACAGTACCTATGGCGCCGCTTTTCAAGAAATACAAGACGTGCCGCTTTTTGTATGATCCCACTGATGAATGGATATGGCACGTGCAGCTTTTGGATGTGACAGAAGAATTTTCCGGCCCCTTGCCCCAATTACTGGATGGTCAGGGGACGGCGCCGTTTGAAGAAATGGGCGGTATTTTAGGTTTTGAAGCACTTCTGGAAGCGTTGGTGGAGAACACCGAAGATGCAGAAGATTTGCGTCACTGGATGGCGGGAGAAGGGGCGCAGTTTTTTGATAAAGACAAAATCTCGAAAAACTTGGAATCTTTTCGAGGGACCCATCCTCGTTTATGTGACCAATAAATAAAAATACGGTTGTCTTTAGTTCTTTATCTCGTTAAAATGACAAAGAATGAAAGGAGGCCAAATTGTGAACAATCAACAACGCCTAACACCCGAAGGAACACGGGATGTGCTTTTTCAGCAGGCCCAAAGTGAATATGAGGTTGCCGATCATTTGCGTGCTTACTATCAGCAATATGGTTATCGTGAAGTGCGTACACCGGGCATTGAATTCTACGATGTCTTTACAGCGGGCCATCAATATTTTCCGCAAGAATCGATGTATAAGTCCACCGATCGTCACGGGAAATTGGTGGTGATGCGTCCGGATTCCACCATTCCCATTGCACGCTTGGTGTCGAGTAAATTAAAACATCGCCCTATGCCGCTCAGACTTTATTATGATCAGATGGTCTATCGTGCCGGTCAAGGTCTGGATGGATTTTCTCATGAAATGCGGCAGAGCGGCATTGAGCTTATTGGTGACAACAGCTTTAAAAGCGATGTGGAGATGTTGGCGCTTTCTTGTGACACTCTGCGGACATTGGGCTTTGATGATTTTCGCATTGAAATTGGTCACGTAGGTATCGTGGAAAATATCTTGGCACAAATACCTCTGGTCAGTGAAGACAAGGATCGCATTCGTGCCGCACTGGATGAAAAAAATTTTTTCAATTTACAAGATATATTAGAACCGATGAAAGACGAACCGGCTGCCAAATTGCTGCTCATGTTGCCGCGGTTGTTCGGCGGTGTCGAAATTTTCGAGCGCGCGCGCGAACTGTTTTGCGAGGTGGCGCCTAAGACCCTGACCGTTTTAGATGAGCTTTCCGGTTGCTACGATCGCGTGAAAGGCCTTTGTGAAGAGCGCCATATTATGGTGGATCTCAGTTTGGCCAACCAGGCTTATTATTACACCGGTCTCATTTTCCGCGGATATGTCTCGGGAGTGGGGGCGACTGTGCTCTCCGGCGGCCGTTATGATCGACTGTTGGATGATTTCGGTCTCAACATCCCCGCCATCGGCTGCGGTGTACGGGTCGATCTCTTGGCGCGCATGCTATCAGGCGATTATGACAGTTCTCAAGTGCCTTTTGAATTGCTGTATGCAGACTTGAATGAACTGGGTGAGGCTTTAAAATGGCGTCGCAGCCGACCTCAACGCATGATACTGGCACTTTCAGACAATGAAGAATCCGCCTTTGCCGAAGCCTCTCGTTTGGGTGCCGATGCATTGGTGATTTACCGGCAGGGACAAATCGTCAGAAAGGAGTGCGCCGATGCTTAGAATTGCATTGACCAAAGGCCGGCTGGAAAAACAAGCGGTCAAGCTTTTTTCCCGCATGGGATTGGATGTTTCCGCCATGGAACAAAAAGGCCGTCGCTTACAGCTGCCACTTTCGGACGAGGTGGAGGTGGTGTTGGCAAAGGCCCCGGATGTCATTACCTATGTTGCCCATGGCGTGTGCGATATGGGCGTGGTAGGACGCGATACGATTATGGAATACGGCGGGTCCTTTTACGAAGTGCTGGATTTGGGGTTCGGCAAATGCCGTTTTGCGGTGGCCGCTCCTAAAAATCGGGCCGATGATTTTTATAATACCGAAACCATCTCACGGTTGGCCAGCAAATATCCCAATGTGACGCGCAACTATTTTGCACAAAAAGGCATGGATGTAGATATTATTAAAATTGAAGGCTCCGTTGAATTGGCGCCGCTTCTAGGCCTTAGTGACGGTATTGTTGACATTGTGGAGACGGGGAATACTTTACGTGAAAACGGCCTGATGGTGGTGGAAGAAGTGGCGCAGCTGTCCGCTCGCTTGATAGTGAATACGGTCAGTATGAAACTCAAGCAGCAGGAGATAGAAGCCTTTATTTCCAAGCTGGAAGGCGTACTGGAGGAAACCTATGAATCGATTTGATACAAAAACGAACGGTGCCGCTTGTTTTTTGGCAGACTTAAAGACGCGCCAGGAATCAGTGGATGGAGAGGTGCTCCGTACGGTCTCGGAAATTTTAGAAGATGTGCGCAAAGAAGGAGACAAGGCCCTTTCTCGTTATAGTGAGCGCTTTGACGGCATAACCGGCCCGCCTCGTTTTTTAGATATGCAAGACGCTCGTGCGGCCATTAAGCGTATTCCTGCCGATCTTTTGACGGCGATGGAAGCATCTGCTGAAAACATTCGCAGTTTTCATGCCCATCAGCTGCCTAAAGGCTTTGAAATCAAGCAGCCGGATGGAAGTGTGCTGGGGCAGGTGGTGCGCCCCTTAGATCGAGTGGGGTTGTATGTTCCCGGAGGGCGGGCGGCATATCCCTCATCGGTGCTCATGAATGCCATTCCTGCAAAAATCGCCGGCGTAGGGGAACTCATTATGACCACGCCTCCCGGACCCGATGGTCGGGTGGCTGATGTTATCTTAGCAGCAGCGGCTATTTCCGGTGTGGATCGCATTCTATTGGCTGGCGGTGCTCAGGCTTGTGCGGCCTTAGCCTATGGCACGGAAACGGTTCCTCAGGTAGACAAGATTACCGGACCGGGCAATATTTATGTTGCCACCGCCAAGAAACTTCTTTATGGTATCGTAGACATAGATATGATTGCCGGCCCGTCAGAAATTTTAGTGATCGCCGATGACAGTGCCAATCCCTGTTGGGTGGCTGCAGATCTATTAAGTCAGTGTGAACACGACCCGCTGGCAGCGGCCATTCTCATCACGCCCAGTGCCAGGTTGGCAGATGCGGTGGCAGCAGAAATAGAAAAACAGAGCCAAGAATTGTCACGCCGCGACATTGTGGCGGCGTCACTTAAAAACACATCGGCCATCATCGTCACTCAAGATTTGGACGAAGCGTTTCATTTGGCCAATCAGGTGGCGCCGGAGCATTTGGAACTCATTATAGAAGGTGCAGAGAAGGCGTTGGCGCAAGTACAGCATGCAGGATCGGTCTTTTTAGGTGCGCACACACCGGAAGCGGTTGGTGACTATTTTGCCGGCACCAACCATGTTCTGCCCACCTCGGGGACGGCGCGATTTTTTTCGCCGCTGGGCGTGGAAAGTTTCTTGAGACGTATGCAATATGTCAACTATGCGCCGGAATCCATCCAAGTCCATGGTGATGCCATTGCCACCTTTGCGTTGGCGGAAGGTTTAGATGCCCATGCAGCTTCGGTGAAAGTGAGGATGGAAGATGAGAATAAATGAAAAACTTGCGCACGTGACGCCTTATGATGCCTTGAGCCCTCAAGATATGATTCTTTTAAATGCCAATGAAAGTTTTGTGCAGCCATCTGCCGCCTTACAGGAGAATTTGGTCCATGTGTTGCAGCACACATCATTGAACCGTTATCCGGACCCGCTGGCCCGCAATCTCTGTGATGTATTCCGTGCGTATTATGACTTTGAAGCACCGGCTGTGGTGTGCGGAAATGGCTCGGATGAATTGATTCAACTCCTTTTTTCGTGTCTGATTCGGCCGAAAGACCGAGTGCTTACCGTTCAGCCGGATTTTTCCATGTATGGCCATTATGCCATGATGGCCAATGTGGAAGAAGTGCGTCTGGATAAAGACAACGATTTGGCTTTTGACGTGGACCGTGTTCTGAAATCAGCCCGTGAACAGGATGTCGCAATGATTATATTTTCCAATCCGAACAACCCCACCGGTCAAGGTACGACCCGAAGCGAGGTGCTCCGCCTGGTGCGGTCTTTTGACGGATTGGTGGTGGTTGATGAAGCTTATATGGATTTTTGGGATCAATCGGTGTTGGGCGACGTGAAGGACCATTCCAACCTGATTGTCATGCGTACGGCTTCGAAAGCAATGGGGTTGGCAGCGCTCCGAGTGGGATTTGCGGTGATGAGTGAAGATTTGGCACGGCTTTTTTGGGCGGGAAAAAGCCCCTATAATGTCGGTGCCCTCACGCAAAATCTGGCCATGACCGTGCTTTCAGAGAAAAAAGAGCTGCGCACGGCTTGTGAAACCATTCTGCGCTCGAAAGAAACTTTGCAGAACGCATTAACAAATCTCTTGGCAGATGAAGATGACGTGCTGTTTTATCCCAGCCACGCCAATTTTTTCTATATAAAGACGCCACGCGCTGCATATTTTTGTGAAGAACTCAAAAAAAGGAACATTTTAATTCGTCATTTTCCGGCACAAAGCGCCTTGCGCATTTCTTGCGGCATCGATTCGGAAAATCAGCTTTTAATAGATGCATTGGCGGCCATTATAAAGGGGGAAAGAGGATGACGCACATAGAACGACAAACAAAAGAAACCAATATCCGGCTGGATCTTTCCCTTGCAACGCCCGGCCCGGTGCAGATTGAAACCGGTATCGGTTTTTTTGATCATATGCTCACCGCTCTGGCGGTACATGCAGGATGGTCATTGACGGTTCACTGCGATGGCGATTTGCACGTGTGCGGCCATCACAGTGTGGAAGATGTGGGCATTGCGTTGGGCATGGCTCTGCAGGAAGCAGTTGGCGATAAAAGCGGCATCGCCCGCTATGGTCAAGCGTACATCCCCATGGACGAGGCTCTGGCCCGAACGGTGGTGGATGTGAGCGGCAGACCTTTCCTGGTTTTTGATGCCGCCTTTTCCGCACCGATGGTGGGGCAGTTCGACACACAGCTGGTGGAAGAGTTTTTTCGTGCCTTAGCCATGAATGCCGGCATGACGCTGCACATCGCTTTATTGTATGGTAAAAATGATCACCACAACATTGAGGCCATCTTTAAAAGTGTCGCCCACGCTTGCCGGAACGCTTTGATGCCGCGCGACGGACTGTTGTCTACCAAAGGGGTGCTTCAATGATTGCCTTGGTGGATTACGGTGCCGGCAATATGGCCAGCGTGGCCAATGCGTTACGTTTTTTAGATTTGCCCTTTGTGGCCACCGATGATGCGCGTGTGCTTCAGGAGGCTGACGCCATTTTGTTACCCGGGGTGGGTGCCTTTCGTGCTGCGATGCAACGATTGGCAGCTAAAAATTTGGTGGAGGTGCTCCAGGAAGAAGCCCCTAAAAAACCTTTTTTAGGTATCTGTCTGGGCTTACAAATCCTTTTCGAAGTGGGAGAAGAGTTTGGAGAAACCCGTGGACTGAGGCTTATTCCCGGCCGGGTGCGCCGCATTCGATCTCAGGGAATGAAGTTGCCGGCCATCGGTTGGAATACGCTGCATATAAAAAATCCGTGTGCGCTCACGGAAGGTATTCGTGAAGGGTCCTGGGCCTATTATGTAC
>JAEZVS010000094.1 GCA_023443145.1 Bacillota bacterium
GCTCCGGTGTACACCACTCTTTATGAGCGGGCGGCGCTTGCCAATGACAACTCGGCAGATGCCTTTGTGAGTATTCACGGCGACAGTGCACCGCAAAATCCAAGTGTGCGCGGCATTGGGATATTTAAATATGACGGTGATTTGCGGTTAACCAGTGCAGCACAGCGTGATATGAGGACGTCGTTTGCCAATACCATGCAAGCTGCAATGTTTGGTGCAACAGGTGCCCGGACTTACGTGCGCGATGGTAATTTTGCTGTTCTTCGTGAAAACGAAGTACCTTCGGTGCTTATTGAATGCGGTTTTCTATCGAACCCGCAAGATGAAGCGCTGCTGGCCAGTGACGCGTATCAAGAAAAACTGGCGCAGGGAATGTTCGACGGATTAAAGAAATGGTTTTCATATTAAATGAAAAAGTGTCGGTGATACGCCGGCACTTTTTTCTTTGTGGACAAAAATATCCCTTGCTTTTGTAAAAAAATGATAAAAAACACTTGCATTATGCTTAGACTTTCTGTATAATAAAATCCTGTTGAGACAGTTGGCCTGTTGGAGAAGTGGCTTAACTCACCAGCCTTTCACGCTGGCATTCAGGGGTTCGAATCCCCTACAGGTCATTGGACAGTTAGCTCAGTTGGGAGAGCGTCTGCCTTACAAGCAGAGGGTCGGCGGTTCGAGCCCGTCACTGTCCATCAGGCGCAGTAGTTCAGTTGGTTAGAATGCCAGCCTGTCACGCTGGAGGTCGTGGGTTCGAGCCCCATCTGCGTCGGATCGATTCGAGCGTTCCTAAAGGGAGCGCTTTTTTGTTGTCATGAAAAAAGTCTCGTGATAAATATTTCACGAGACTTTTTTAGTTGCAAATCATATCAAATGGATTTTAAAGTAGGTCGTACGAATAAAAAATCTCGCTCACTTTACATGTTGCTTCACAAACAAAAACGCTTTACACCATCCTAAAACAATATATATGAGCGACTGCCAAGAGAAGAATGGTTGCCATATCGGATATTGCGTGCTCATTAAGGAATAGAAAATATAAATAATATATCCGATCGCAAAAATGACAAGCAAACTTTTTGCTACAAAAGTCAGCTTAGATAATTTATGAGGATAAAATGTAAAATGAGACAATATAAATGCACATACTAGAAATGAAAAAGAAAAAAAGAAAAGTGGAATCGATATAAAAGTATAGAGGCATTCAAGGATTTTGATGACCGGCTCCGATAAATTGGGATATTGTTTAATGTAAATGCTTGTTTGGAAAAAATAAGTATAAACGACAGAGGCAGGACACAGTAGTGAAAAAATAAAATATTCCAGAGGAATCGTTTTCTTTATTTGTGACATAAGTATCCTCCTTGTAAGAATAAGATTATGCTTGTGCTTTAGTATATCATACTGTGAAATATGATAGAATGCACGCTGTTTTTCTGCCAAATATAGTCATATATCGGTAGGCTATCTTGTAGTAGCATCTAGCGATATTCAGTGTGAAAAGTAGAAGATGGCATAATTTTTTTTATTTTGGCGTCTTTTATAGAGCTGAATTTCCTTCATTCATCCTTAGTCTGGATTTATCAGCTATCTTGCGCTACAATAAAAAAGAAAGCAGTGAGAAAGGAGCTGGGTTTATTGCAAGAGATCAAAGATACCGTCAGTCTTCCCAATGATATGGTGGCGTGCCGGTTGTTTGGTCCGCGTGACAATTATTTAAGTATATTGGAAGGCCGCCTCAAAGCAAAGCTGGTGGCTAGAGGCACCACCATCTTTCTTTCCGGTTCCGAAAAAGATGTGCGCGAGGCCCAAGCAGTGTTGGGTTATTTAAAAGATGTGGCCGAATCTAGAGAACTTAACGGAACAGATATATTATATGCATTTGAAATAGCGGAGCGCGGATTGGCTCAAGAAGCTTCCCATCGTTTAAAAGAAGTGATATTAACCACTGCGCAAGGCAAGCATATTCGTCCTAAGACGCTGGGACAACGCCTTTATTTACAAGATATCTCGACCCATACCATCACTTTCGGTATTGGACCGGCCGGAACGGGCAAAACCTATTTGGCGGTGGTGATGGCTGTGCGGGCTTTAAAAAAAAGAGAGGTGTCACGCATTATATTAACGCGACCTGCTGTGGAAGCCGGTGAAAAATTGGGTTTTCTGCCCGGTGATTTGCAGGACAAAGTAGATCCTTACTTGCGTCCTCTTTACGATGCGCTTTATGATACTTTAGGCAAAGAAGTGGCGGAACGGTATTTGGAAAAAGGCATCATCGAAGTTGCACCGCTCGCATATATGCGTGGACGCACTTTAGATGACAGTTTTATTATTTTAGATGAAGCTCAGAATACAACACCGGAACAAATGAAAATGTTTCTGACTCGAATTGGATTTGGTTCTCGAGCAGTGGTAACGGGTGACGTGACGCAAATTGACCTACCGGTGAAACAATCAAGCGGTCTTTTAGACGCACGTCGTATCTTAATCGGCATTGAAGAAATTTCTTTTGTGACGCTTCATGCCGAAGATGTGGTACGTCATCCGGTGGTGGCCAAAATCATTCGTGCTTATGATCGATTAGCGGATCAAAAGGAGAATCGGCATGAAACCGGATCAGGCATTGGGACAACGTAAAATAAAAGATTTTTTAAAGCGCACGACATTTTCTTTGAAGATGATGGGCACCCTCAGTTTTATTGTCATATGGGTGGTCTTGTTCTATGCGCTGGTTCCGGAACAAGCCAACTGGGAAGTGGGTACGGTTGCCAATGTGAATCTGCAAGCCGATCGATCCATCACCTATGAAGACAAATCGGCGTCGAATAAAAAACGCGAAGAAGCTCTTCGCGGTGTAGAAGATGTCTATCAACTAAATTTAGACCGATTCAATCAGTTGACGATGGTGGCAATAGACCGCTCTTTTGGCGATTTAGAAAAAATTGTTAGACATACAGATGATGGCGGCGTCTCATTAAGTAATGATGAAAAAATAAAACAAATTCAAGCCCAATTGTCATTGGAACTGTCCGACAATGAATGGAAGCAATTGTTGGACTATAATGACAAACATTTTGAACTCCTTCACAAGCAGACGGTGGCTCTGGTCAGCAATGTGATGGGGGCGGGTATTCGTGATGATGATCTTGCTAAAGCCAAAGAAGATATATTGCACGATGTGTCGAAGACAAAAGCGCTGAGCTCTCTTGATAAAGAAATTGTTTGGCAGCTATTGGATAAAATCACCTTTTATGCCACCTCAATTTATGATCAAGCAGCTACAAAAGCCAAAAAAGACGAGATTTTGCGACAAGTGGAACCAGTATGGCAGTCGCTGCAAAAAGGACAAATGATCGTCAACAAAGGCGATGTCATTACGCCGGCTCAATATGATGCCATGGAGGCCCTGGGCTTGACCACCGATCGTTCGGTGCTTTTTATCGGGCTGGGCGTATTGGCTTTGGACCTTATGTTTTTCCTGCTCATACATTTATTTTTGCGTCGCTATGCCAAGCCGGAAGACTTTGAACGCAATTTCAAGCTGATGTTGTGCGTGCTGCTTCTCAATGTGGTTTTGGCTGCCGCTGTTTTTTCCATTCACATCGGAGAAACGACAGTGGTGATGGATCAAATAGGATATTTGATGCCCATTGCTGCCGGCGGTATGTTGGTGGCAGTTCTTGTGGGCTCACGGCCTGCTGTGTTTATGCTCATGTTAATGACGATGGTGGTGGGCCTATATGCTCAAAATGCCTCTATTGTAGTGGCCAACATGGTGGGGGGGATTGCCGGGGTATTTCAAACCAGGCGCCTGAACCGCCGTCTAGATTTGGGATGGGCTGCGGTATATATTTCCGCTATTATGTCCCTGGCCATCATCGGCTTCGGCCTGGCCTACGGCTTTGCGCCCAAAGTGATTTTGCTCGGCGTGTGTTACGCCATCGCCAACGGCTTTTTATCTGTGGTGCTCACCATTGGATTGCTGCCCTATTTTGAAGTGGCTTTTGATCTTACCACGTCAATGAGTCTGTTGGAATTGTCTTATCCCAGCAACAAATTGCTGAAGCGCTTAATGAATGAAGCGCCCGGGACCTATCACCATTCAATTATGGGGGCCAACTTGGCGGAAGCTGCAGCAGAAGCGATTGGGGCCGACCCTCTTTTGGTTCGTACGGGAGCTTATTATCATGACATCGGTAAAATTCGTCGGCCGCTCTTTTTTGCGGAAAACCAGTTCGGCAATGAGGACCCATACGCCAATGTGACCCCCATGTTGGCGACACTCATCATCACCTCTCACGTGAAAGACGGGGTGGCCATGGCCCACCAGGCACGTTTGCCGGAGTCCGTAATAGACTTGATTGCGCAGCATCATGGCAACACTGCGGTGCAGTATTTTTATATGAAGGCTTTGGAAACCGATAAAAACGTGGAGAAAGATCTTTTCCGCTATCATCAAAAAAAGCCTTAAACGCGTGAAGCCGCCATTCTGATGATGGCCGATACAGTGGAAGCAGCGGTGCGCAGCGCACGTGGCCGACTGAATTCGGGGCAAATGGAAGGTTTTATCCATCAGTTGATTGAAGGGAAGCAAAAAGACGGTCAGTTTGAAGAATGCGACTTAACCTTTAAAGATTTGCATTTGATTGCAGAGACCTTTACCCACGTGCTGTGCGGTCAATACCACAAACGCATTGAATATCCCGATTCATCTCAACTGACTTCGGCGCAATCAACGGCAACGGAAAGCAAAGGAGACGGACAGTGCCCATTATCATAAATAACGAAACCGACAGCGTGTTGAGTGCGGCTCTCACAGAGACTTTTAACATTCTTTTTCAACATTATCTCATTTTAGAAGAATTACCTGAATCGTCCGAAGTGAGCGTAACGTTGGTCACTCCTGAAACCATCCACTTGTTAAATCAGCAATGGCGCGGTGTCGATCGTAGCACTGATGTGTTGAGTTTTCCGCTCTATGATCCCGATGAAATGACTCTGCCCGGTGAACCGGTGCTCTTAGGAGATATCATCATTTCTCCTGATCAAGCCTATGCACAGGCACAGGATTATGGACACAGCCGCGCGCGGGAAATGTGCTATCTGTTTGTTCACGGTTTGTTGCATCTTGCCGGTTATGACCACATGACGGAAGAAGAGAAACGACTTATGCGCGAGGCGGAAGAAGACGTGCTGAAAAAGGCAGGTATTGATCGTGATTTCAATTGTGACTAAAAATGAGCTGCCGCCAAGAGTTTTACACCTGATTCAAGCAGCCAGTGATGTTATGCCCAGAGCCTATGCGCCTTATTCGCAGTTTCAAGTCGGTGCTGCGTTGCGCACGACAGATGGGCACATATTTACCGGTGTTAATGTTGAAAATCAAAGTTTCGGTCTCACCTGTTGCGCAGAGCGCAACGCCATCTTTCAAGCTGTGGCGGCAGGCGCCCATAACTTTGAGGCGATGGCTTTGGTGGTATGCGGTTCGCGATCGGTGACACCGTGCGGGGCTTGTCGCCAAGTCATGTCTGAATTTGTCCCTGATCTCACCCTTTATCTATGTTGTACAGATTCAGACATTGTCACCGTCACCACATTATCCAATCTTTTTCCTGATGGATTTGTCTTATAGTAAAGGAGTCACATGAAAAGCGGTTTTATTTCCATAATCGGTCGGCCCAACGCCGGCAAGAGCACCCTATTGAACCACATACTCAACCGAAAAGTGGCCATTACCAGCGATAAGCCTCAGACCACGCGTGCGCGCATCATGGGCATCTATCATGAAAGTGACCTGCAGCTGGTCTTTATAGATACACCAGGTATTCACAAACCTAAGCACAAATTGGGAGCCTATATGGTGGAGACCGCTCAAGAAAGCATTTATGACGGCGATCTTATTTACTATATGGTGGATGCATCGGTATCTTTTGGTCCGGGAGAAGCTTTTATTTTGGATGTACTAAAAAAAACCGATGCCCCTATTTTCTTATTGTTAAATAAGGTGGATAAGTTAAATCGAGAAGATATTTTGCGCCTTATTGTGCAGTGGCAGTCTCGTGGCAACTTTAGCGAGATTTTTCCGCTGTCGGCTCGAACCGGAGATAATGTGGATCGCCTTTTACAGGTGACCAAAGAACATCTAGCAGAAGGCCCGGCCTTTTTTCCGGATGATATGGTGACGGATCAGTCTGAAAAACATCTGATGGCCGAACTTGTGCGGGAAAAGATTTTACGTCTTACAGAAGAAGAAATCCCCCATAGCGTGGCAGTGGTCATCGAAAAAATGCAGCGCCGTCCGGATGACGATAAACTTGAAGTGTATGCCTTAGTTTATGTGGAACGCAACAGCCAAAAGCGCATCATCATCGGCAAAAATGGTGCAATGATGAAGCGAATTGGCATTGGCGCACGCAAAGACATTCGCAATCTTTTAGGTGAGGATATTGTGCTTCATTTGTGTGTAAAAGTGAAAG
>JAEZVS010000108.1 GCA_023443145.1 Bacillota bacterium
CTCTGCACCAGTCAGAGCATGTTGCTTAATTTCAAATACTTTTTGAGCCACTTTCTCTCGAATAAGATCTTCATCTTTGCTTGGCACCACTTGAATAAAGTAATTTTGAGGTTTATCTTTATAAAAATAATACTTTAGGATGTGTTTATATGGATCAAACGCTGAATAGTTCATCCCTACTTTATCAATATATTGGTCGAAGGATTCCGAAGACTCGATGTCGGCTTGAATGATATTGTTATTTAAAAGTTCGAAGGTGGCTTCTTCCGGAGTTTTTGCCATCACTATTTGCGGCAAGTTCACTAAAAGAAAGACAGCCAAAACCATCCATAGAGTTTTGCTCTTAATATATCGCATACGGCCTCCTAAAAGACGTCACGTCACCTATATGGCGTTATACGATTTCTAACAAACAATCTTGTAGTAAGTCTACCACGCAATATTACAAGCCGCAAGGGGGAAAAATTTACATAAACTTAAGAAAGCAAAAATAGACCGCTCACTTCGCACACGGAAATGAGCGGTCTTACATATGTCTTTAATGTTCTTCTTCGAGGGCTTCCAACCATTCTTTTTCACGAAAACCGGATAAAATTTTTCCTGACGGTAAAACCAGGATGGGACGCTTTATAAGCATGGGATCGCTGGTTAACTCAGATAATTGCTCGTCATAAGACATAGCATCCAGCTTATTTTTTAAACCTCTTTCGCGATACAGCATCCCAGATGTATTAAAAAATTTGCGAATAGGCTTACCTGTTTTCTGAATATATCTTTCCATTTCCTCTTTTTGAGGAGAGGCTTCAATAATATGCCGCGCTTCATATACCACCCCACGGTCATCAAGCCATTTTTTTGCTTTTTGACACGTCGAGCATTTTGGATAATAGATAAATTCCATCACGCTCACCTTAATGGCAAGAGGAGCAATCACCGGAACTGCAGGTGCTGCAGCTGTTCTGGTTGCCATTAATGGCCGTTGAAATCAGCATATTCACCGACTCCAACATTTGATTTAATTCTTGGCTGGCACTCAAATATTCATTGATAATTTGATTTTCACTCATTTTCTTTTCAAGGTCATCCAAACGCTGTTTTTTATCTTCCGGCAAATCTTCATAATTGAGACCGTTATTAATGGCTTCAGCTTGAATGGCCTGATATTCCTCTACAATTTCACGGGCCGTTAAATCAATCATAATGCGCAATTCGGTTTCTTTTACGCGGCGCAGTTCCGGACTTTCCGCAATTTCATCTGCCAGTTCCTTAGCTTTATCATAAATACTCACGTATGATTCCTCCAATACCTGTTTTATATTTTATATGCGCTTGCCTTTTAAGAGCCAAGTTTGGGCTTCTGTAATGGCAACTTCAACAAATTCTCCCACAAGAGTTGGGGGGCCTTCAAAGTGAACCAATTTAGCCGTATCGGTTTTAGCGCTTAAAACTTGACCGTTGGTTTTACTTACCCCATCCACCAATACATTAATCACTTTATCTACATAGTCTTCGTTACGGCGCAAACTCCATTTGCTAAGCACCTTATTCAGTCGGGCTAAGCGTTCTTTTTTTTCTGCAAGCGTAACATGATCTTCAAATGACACTGCTTTCGTACCCGGTCTGGGAGAATACACAAAAGAAAATGCATTATCGTATCCCACTTGTTCCACCAAATCAAGGGTATCGAGAAAATCCTCTTCCGTTTCTCCCGGAAATCCGACTATGATGTCTGTCGTAAGTGCGACATCTGGAACAGCTTGTTTTAATCGAGCGATGACGTCCAAGTAATGTTCGCGAGTGTAACCACGATTCATCTTTTTAAGCACTCGATTACTGCCGGATTGTACCGGTAGATGGATGCCGTGACAAATATGCCGCCCACCGCGAATCACATCAATCAACTCATCTGAAAAGTCTTTGGGATGAGAAGTCATAAAGCGAATTCTCTCAAGCCCCTCAATATCATCGGCTCGTCTAAGCAATTCCGGAAAAGTATCAAGACCATTTTTTAAGTCGTTGCCATAGGAGTTAACATTTTGTCCCAGAAAAGTGATTTCTTTTACACCATCGGCCACCAAATGACGGACTTCGCTTAAGATGCTCTCCATTTTCCGGCTGCGTTCTCGGCCTCGAACATATGGGACGATACAATAGGTACAAAAGTTATTGCAGCCAAAAGTAATGTTCACCAGTGCCTTAAAGTTATGAAGTCGATCGGTAGGTAAAGCATTTTCAATCAACAGCTCATCGGTGGGAATATTAATGACGCGTTCACCCGTGGTCCGAATATAATCCACATACCGAGCTGTATCGGTTAACGAATTGGTGCCCATTAAAAGATTGACATGAGGACAGGCGCGTAATATTTTCGGTACAATATCTTGTTGTTGCACCATACAGCCACTCACACCGATTACACGAGAAGGATCTTCTTCCGCAAGGTGTCGCAATTCTCCTAAGAGGCTCAGCACCTTATGTTCTGCTTTTTCTCGAATGCAGCAGGTATTTAAGATGATGATATCTGCCGATTCACGTAAAGGCGATGGTTCATAGCCTTCTTGAGCTAAAAGGCCTGCCATCATCTCCGAATCGTGTTCGTTCATCTGACAGCCAAAGGTTTGAATAAAATAGCTGCCTTTTCCTTTGACGCTCAAATTTGTTCACGCACCTTTACAAAGGCGCGCTCTGCAGCCTCAACGGTGCGCGCAATATCTTCATCCGTATGAGCCGTTGAAATAAAGAGACATTCAAACTGTGACGGCGGCAAATGAATGCCTTCTTCAAGCATGCCTTGAAAGAATCTGGCATACTGATCCGTATTTGCACCCATGGCATCTTTATGTGTATGGACTTCGTGATTGGTAAAAAACACCGTCAATAGAGATCCCATTTGGTTTATCACAACCGGAACATCTGCATTTTTGGCAGCATTTTTTAAGCCTTCTGCCAGTTGCCGGCCCAACTCTTCCAGCCGATCATATGGATTTGTGGCTTCCAATGTGCGAAGCACAGCCAAGCCTGCGGCCATCGCACAAGGATTACCCGAAAGCGTACCGGCCTGATATACTTCGCCAACGGGCGAAAGATGACGCATAATCTCTTTGCTGCCACCAAAGGCCCCCACAGGAAGACCGCCGCCGATAATTTTTCCCATGCAGGTCAGATCAGGTCGAATACCGAATTTCTTTTGTGCCCCCCCTATTGAAGCCCGAAAGCCCGAAATAACCTCATCAAAAATCAGCAATGCACCATACTTTTCAGTTAAGGTGCGTAAACCTTCCAAGAAACCGGGCACAGGCGGCACCAAGCCCATATTGCCAGCAATAGGTTCAACAATCACAGCTGCAATATTTGAAGGATATTCTTTGAAAAGGGCTTCAACACTATCCAAGTCATTATATGATGCTGTCAGGGTTTCTTTAGCAATAGCATCAGGCACGCCCGGGCTAGACGGCACGCCGAAAGTCATGGCGCCGGATCCGGCTTGAATGAGTAAGTGATCCGCATGGCCATGATAGCATCCTTGAAATTTAATAATTTTATCTCGCTTGGTCACACCACGTGCCAAACGCAACGCACTCATGGTGGCTTCGGTACCAGATGACACCATGCGTACCATATCTACCGCGGGCATAAGAGCGCAAATTTTTTCTGCCATTTCGGTTTCAATAACCGTGGGCATGCCAAAAGTCGTACCTTGCTCTACTGATTTTTTAACAGCATTCTGAACTTCCGCATGACAATGCCCCAAAATCAATGGCCCCCATGAACACACATAATCAATCAGTTCATTGCCATCTACATCAAAAATATGGGCGCCTTTTCCACGTTCAACAAAAATTGGATGTTCACCGACCGATTGAAAAGCTCGCACAGGGCTGTTGACACCCCCAGGGATTACCTGACAAGCGGCACTGTATTCCTTTTGAGATCTGTTAAATTCAAGTGTCATACATTTTCCTCCTTTAACCATGTACATACATCGATGGCATGATAGGTAATGATCAAATCAGCACCGGCGCGTTTAAAGGCCACCATTTGTTCCATAACTATTTGTCTTTCATCAATCCACCCATTGTGAGCTGCAGCTTTCACCATTGAAAATTCACCACTCACATTATACGTAACAATAGGCTCATCAAAACGCTCTCTTGCCTCTTTAATGAGGTCCAAATAGGCCAATCCCGGCTTAATAATAATAAAATCCGTACCTTCCGCCACATCAAGCTCTATTTCTTGCATCGCTTGTCTTATGCCTGATTGGGGATCCATCTGATAGCTTCGACGATCCCCAAATTGCGGTGCAGATCCTGCTGCATCGCGAAACGGGCCATAAAAAGCCGAAGCAAATTTAGCCGAATGGGCCATAATCGACACGTGATGAAAACCGTTATTATCAAGGGCTTCACGGATATATCCAACCCGTCCATCCATCATATCGGAAGGTGCCAGCATATCTGCCCCTGCTTTGGCATGGCTTAACGCAACCTTAACCAGAAGTTCTAAAGTAGGATCATTCTGCACATATGCATCTTTAATAAAGCCGCAATGTCCGTGATTGGTGTATTCGCATAAACACACGTCAGTGGTAATCACCAAATTGGGATAAGCTTGACGAATGAGACGCACCGCTTGTTGTACAATGCCTTTTTCTGCATAAGCTTCACTACCCACCTCATCTTTGTGCGCAGGAATACCGAACAACATAATGGCACCAACACCAGCAGAAACAGCTCGCGTCACTTCCTCCAGGACTTTATCCAAAGAAAATTGATACACACCCGGCATGGATGGTACCGGATTTTTTATTTGTTCGCCTTCTATAACAAAAATCGGGTAAATGAAATCGCTGGAATGAAGGCGGATTTCTTTAAACATTTCGCGAATGTCTGAACGAAGACGCAAACGGCGCATTCTCTTTTCCGGAAACATATTTTTCTCCCCTTTCAGACGGAACGCACCAAAGCTTCCACCAGTCCATCAATGGTAAATTGATCTGCTTCCACATCAATCTTTAAGCCGGCTTCTCGGGCTGTTTGACTGGTAATCGGACCAATAGAAATCAAACGCACATTATTCAGTAACGATATATCGCGATCGATCACTTT
>JAEZVS010000149.1 GCA_023443145.1 Bacillota bacterium
TGGCCATGACCGCCTGGCCCCCTTTCGGGGCGGCAGTGGCCGATATCTTCGCGGAGCCCGTTACCCGCACCATGACCGTTTCTGCAGAAAAACATTATGGCGACCCGCGCATCGAGTTGGTCCCTCAAGGCGAGAAAAGCAGCCGTACTTGGGGACATTTTGTATCTCGTAAAGACCTCGCCGCCATTAAAGGGGTGAAGGTGCAGTTAACCTATTGGCCCCGCTCCGGGGTGGTGAAAGAGGTGCAGGAAGGAAAAACCTGAGGGCGCCCCCTTCTCGTATGATAAAGACTTTTTTCTCTAAAAGAGGCAGCCATAAAAAGACATGTCGCCTTTTATGGGCACTGCCCTTTATAAAAAACCGGCCATTAGGGCCGGTTTTTTTATAAAGAACAGGCAGAGATTCAGTAGGGGAGAAGCATAGAGAAGGTTTCAATTTGTCGCCGTCTGTTTGGGTGGAATGTGCGCAGCGTCACAAAAAGACTTTTTTGACCCATAAATATATTAGATTAGGGAAACCCCTCGTTAACGTTAAAGAGATGGCGGGGAGGGTATAATGAAAGCAGACACTCGTTCATTTTGCTTACTGCAATGACAAATGAAAGGATGCGTTTTTCATGAATGTAAATCTTAAAGATACATACCAACTGTTTATCAACGGCGAATGGCGTGACGCCGAAGGCGCCGAGACCATTGCCACCACCAACCCCGCCACCGGCGATCATTTGGCCAACATAGCCGAAGCCTCTCAAAAAGACGTAGACGATGCGGTGGCTGCTGCCCGCGCCGCGTTTAAAACCTGGCGCCATGTGCAGCCCTTTGAGCGCGCCCGCATCTTAAACAAAATTGCCGATATCATTGAAGAAAATGCCGAACGGTTGGCCACGGTGGAAACCATGGACAACGGCAAACCCATCCGGGAAACATCCAACATCGATATCCCCTTTGCCGTGGAACATTTCCGCTATTTTGCCGGTGCCATCACAGCCGATGAAGGCCATGCCAGCGTGCTGCAAGGCCGTTTTCTCTCCCTGATTCTCCGCGAGCCCATCGGGGTGGTGGGGCAGATTGTGCCTTGGAATTTCCCCTTCCTGATGGCAGCCTGGAAACTGGCCCCGGCTTTGGCCGCCGGCGATACGGTGGTGTTCAAGCCCTCGTCCACCACATCCCTTTCCATGCTCGTCTTTACCGAACTGATTCAAGACGTGCTGCCCAAAGGCGTGTTGAACGTCATCACCGGTAAAGGCTCCACCGCCGGCGAATACGTGAAAGAGCACAAAGGCTTGGACAAACTGGCCTTTACCGGCTCCACCGAAGTGGGCCGCGGCGTTGCCGAAGCGGCCGCCAAGCGCTTGATTCCCGCCACCTTGGAACTGGGCGGCAAAAGCGCCAACATCATTTTTGAAGACGCAGACATGGATAAAGCCTTAGACGGTGTGCAGCTGGGCATTCTCTTTAACCAAGGCCAGGTGTGCTGTGCCGGCAGCCGCATCTTTGTGCAGGAATCCATCTATGATTGCTTCATTGAAAAAGCATTGGAAAAATTCAAAGACCTGAAAGTGGGCAATCCCCTTGACCCCGACACAGCCATGGGCTCTCAAATCAATGAAGGCCAGCTGAAGAAGATTTTAGAGTACATTAAAATCGGCACCGATGAAGGCGCCCGCGTGGCTTGCGGCGGCGAACGCCTCACCGGCGGCGAATACGACAAAGGCGCCTTTGTGGCCCCCACCCTTTTGGTGGATGTAAAAAATGACATGCGCGTGGCCCAGGAAGAAATTTTCGGCCCGGTGGGCGTGGTCATCCCCTTTAAAGATGCCGATGACGTCATCCGCATGGCCAATGAAAGCGTCTACGGTTTGGGCGGCGGCGTCTTTACCCAAGACATCAACAAAGCCCTGCGCGTGGCCCGTGAAGTGGAAACCGGCCGCATTTGGGTGAACACCTACAACCAAATTCCCGCCGGTGCACCCTTCGGCGGCTACAAAGAAAGCGGCATCGGCCGTGAAACCCATAAGATGATTTTAGACCACTACAGCCAGGTTAAAAACATCATGATCGACCTTTCCGACGCCACCAGCGGTTTTTACGATGCCCAAGCCGGTGAAGGCTGCATTGTGCAATAAAAAACGCCCGCATTGCGGCCGTGCCGTTTTGGTATGGTACACAAAAAAACAGCGAACCGTTTTTAGCGGTTCGCTGTTTTTTTGTGAAAAGCCATCAAATTTTACGCACCGAAAAAGCCGTAAAAGCCTACAAAATGATCCGGGCCGATGGGGTCGCTCCCTTTGATTTCGTTGAGTTTTTCGGGTGCGACAAAGCTTACGGCGGGGTAGTATTGGTATTTCTTCTGGTTTTCCTCGTTCAGCTCATAGTCTAGACGCCATATGGCAAAAGATTTGAAATCCTTATCGTACTCGATGGGATTGTTTTCATAAAGCTTGGTCACATACTCTCTTTGGCTCATGCCCTCAGGCACATTGGTGAGAAAATCTTTGCATTTTCCTGAAAACACTTGCGGATAAATATCATCCGGCATATGGGCGTAAGCGCTTTCAAAATCATAATTGCCGTCGCTTGTTCGTTCTGCAGGGTAGCGATAAATCAAAAAAATATCGGTGTCTTTGATCATGTAACAATGGATAACCAAGGGGCCGGAAAAGCCAATATTAAATGTGGGCATATATTTTTCTAGATAAGCGTTGTTCTCTTCATAGGGAATGTTCGTTAATCGATATTTTTTCTTCAACTCTCCAAAAGGCAGGTGCAAAATATCTTTGTAAAGATCGGTGGGCGCTATGCGGATGATGCGCTCGCCGTTGTCTTTAATGCGATAGCCGCAGGCGTTGCCGTCTTGCAAAATCAGGTTGTCGAAATCTTTCACTCGGAAAACCAGCGTGTCTTTGCCGCGGGTCAGGGTGTAGTGCGTGCCGTCCCAGGCGATGGCATAGGCCTTTTTGTTGGCCTCGTCATCGGCGCGGTATTCGGTGGCGCCGATTTTACGAATGCGCAAATTTTCGTTATTGATGAGCCAGCGGCCCACCACAAAATCTGCCTTATTGTTGTTGTCAGGCTCCAGCACTTCTTTGGCCATAAGGGCTTTCATCTCTTTATCCGCTTCCGATTCGGCAGGGGCTTGCTCCGATGACGCCGCCTGCCCGGCGCTGTTGCCGTCGTTCTGTTTGGCGGTCACATAGTAGAAACCGCCGGCCAAGAGCAGCAAAACCAACACAATGGATATGGCCGGTAAAAATGACCGGCGCTTGGGTGCGGCCATGGGCACCAAAGACACATTTTCCAAAGACTGTCCGCAATGGCCGCAAAAGCGGGCATCTTTTTCCACCGCTTGCCGGCAATAAGGGCAAGCGTATTCTTGATGGGTTTGATTCATAGAAAGTCCACCTCCTTGTGGTGACATAACGTTTTCTTAATTGGCTTGAAGCGCTGCCGGGCTTTTTATTAACCGCTCTGTTAATAAAAAAATGCGACTGTGCGGGCCAATGGGGGTATTTGAGCCGTAAGGTGTGGTCAAAATAAAAGGATGCTCTATGATAGAAAATGCCGCCGTCTGTGTCGGTCAACCAGGCATCTTCATGTTTTTGTCTGTTTTGCGGGATGGGTGGCCGCAATTCATTTGGCAGATGCCAAAGAAGCGCCGCATTGTGCGCAATATTTCATCCGGCCGTCAATGGGTTGTTTACACTGAGGGCAGAGGTCAAAAGCCTCTTTTTTATTCATGTGTACCACCTTTTTCGTTGAATAGCATATTGATGATTTGTCGTTTATTTAACGAAACCCGATGGGGCTTTCCGGCGTAATGGGGTCTTTACCGGAGCCTTCGCCCGTAGCGGTTTTGGCAAAGGTGACCATAATGGTTTTATTGCCATAAACAATTGGTTCCCAGATAGGGGTAATGATAGTTGCTGTCTCGATTAAAGGTAGATGAGGGCGACAAATGCGTTACATATTCTTCTTGCGTCATTTTAGAAGGCATGTTCGTTAAAAAGTCTTTACATTTTCCGGTAAAGCAGCTGGGGATGGCATCCTCAGGCACATGGTCAAAACTCCATGCTTTCTTTTGGTCATAGGTTTCAGGATCATCCGCCCATCCGCCATAATCTTCGATGGGGTATTGATAGAGCAACCCCACGTGGTGATCTTCTATCACAAACTGGTGAATCACCAGATCATGTGCAGAAAGAGAGGCTATGCCAAAGTTTGGATAACCGGCATCAGATGACACATTTTGCGGAATGCTGGTCAGTTTGTATTTCTTCTTTAATTCGGAGAAAGGCAAGGTGTTTAAATCTTTAAATAGCTCAGAGGGTTCCATCCTGGCTGCTTTTTCGTTCTCAGCATCCAGGGCATGTTCTTGCACGGCTGCTTGTTTCGAACCGTGCAGGTTGTGTAAATAATACCAGCCGCCGGCGCACAGTAAAAGGATAAGAGATAATGTAACGGCATAAGTGAAAAAAGGCGGTTTTTTCTCCGTTTTTTGGATTTGGGGTGCGGCATCAATGGGGCACGCCGCCACTTTCATTCAAGATGCGTCCGCAAGTACCGCAAAACTGTGCGTCCCTTTACACCCCGGCCCTGCAATAAGGGCAGCGGTGCGGTGAGTTGTTATGGTTCATAAATCATGGCTCCTTGCAATAGGTTGAAATATCAACGTCATATTGATTGGTCGTAAATAGGCTGCTTAAAACAAAGACAGTATCTGCTTTAAAGATACTGTCTTTGTTTTTGGGAAGGTAAACATATCAATCATCATCTTCATTCGAGATTCACAGTTCATCGGCTTCCTCAAAGGCATCGCCAAAAGGCCCCATTAAGGCATTGATATCATTTTTGCTTAATGAGATCAGCCATTCTCCTTTTTCTTTGACAAAGGTTAATTCTCCGATGCTTTCGTAGAATTAATAAGGCACAACGGCGTTGCGTCTGAATGAAGAAATTTTGGCGTCTGCCAGATTAAAGTTAAGGTCTACCCAATCTGAACTTTCAAGTGCATGATCAGCAAGCACGCTAAAATCGTCCCATTTTTTGGTGACCTCATTGTACAAATCGGCATAGCTTTTTCCTTGGGCTGCCAAAGCGGCGAAATCTTCATCATTCTGAGATAGAACCTGCACAATGTTTTCTTTGCTTTCTTCGGTAAGTAAGCCGCCCAAGGTTTTTAAATCCATTTTGTTCATGGCAAGTTTAATCTCTGTGATAAAGTCCATATAATTGTGTAAAAGTATAAAAGGTCATGGCCCC
>JAEZVS010000107.1 GCA_023443145.1 Bacillota bacterium
ATGAGCGGAGGGGATCCACCTGTACCCATCTCGAACACAGAAGTTAAGCCCTCCAGCGCCGACAATAGCAGGTACTCTTTTCCTGTCAAGATAGGTCATTGCCGGAATACATAAACCCCTTGCCCATTGGCGAGGGGTCTTTTTTATATGTGAAGCCATCTCTCGCAGAGAAGTGCGCCCCTCCGGCGCCGAGGGTAGCAAGTACTCTTTTCCTGTACGACAGGTCATTGCCGGAATACATAAACCCCTTGCCCATAGGCGAGGGGTTTATGTATTCTTCTTATATACGCGTACCCATCTCTCACAAAGAAGTGCGCCCCTCCAGCGACGATTATAGCAGGTACGCTTTTCCTGCGAAGATTGGTTATTGCCGGAATACATACCCCCTTGCAAAAGCGAGGTTTTTTTTATATGCGCATACCCATCTCTCGCAGAGAAGTGCGCCGCACCAACGCCGAGGGTAGCAGGTACACTATTCCCGTTAGGGAAATTTCAATTTATGATTTGAATCTGATTTTTTTCGTAGGCGATAATGCCGTCTTTTTGCATTTTTGATAGTTCATTGCACATGGTGCTTCGATCTACATTCAAGTAGTCGGCCAATTGTTGGCGATTGAATGGGATGGTAAACGCATTTGTTCCTGATTGTTTGGCGCATTCGGAAAAATAAGACATGAGTCGTCCTCGTATGGATTTAGAACTAATATGTTGCATTCTTTGCGAAAGATGAAGGGTTTTATAAGCACAGACGTTTAATAAATTCTGAATCAGTTTGGTATGGTGAGGACAAGCCTTGCTGCACGTTTTTAGGGCGTGGCCAACATTCATAAACAATACGGTGGTCAATTCAATTGCAGAGACATTAACCAGCATCGGTTGGTCCGGTATGTAGGCATACACTTCTGCAAAGACGGAGCCTTCAGAAATATTTCCTAAAATGCTGGTGTTTCCCCATATATCATTGAAAGAGATAATTGCTGAGCCGGATAAGATAATGCCGATGTGCTCAGTTATTGTACCTTCAGAAAGGATGATATCTCCTTTTTTGTAACTTTTTTCGTATGTGTTTAAGCAACTTAGAAGTTGTGTAATTTCATCCGGTTTCATGTCTTGAAACAATATAATATCAGATAAATTCACGTTTTTCTCCTTTTGCGTTGTTCTAACAACAGATTTTCATTTTTGATTATAGTATAGTGTAAACAGAAATAAAGATAAAGCATCTTTATATAGTGTAAGAATCTATTTCAAAGGCGTTTTTTATAGCGACTGTCGATTCAAACTTATCAAAGGAGAAGATGGTTATGGCTGAAAAAATAAAAAACATGGCACAGGCTGAAATAGTAAAGCTTAAAGAAGAAATTTCATACCACGACGGACAAGTGGTTAGTAAAACGCTGGCTCAGAATTCTGCAGTCAGCATGACGTTGTTTTCCTTTGCTAAAGGAGAAGAAATCAGCACCCACGCATCGAATGGTGATGCTTTGGTCACTTGTCTGGATGGCGTTGGGAAAATCACCATTGACGGGGTGCATATCATCTTAACGAAGGAGATGCTATTGTGATGCCAGCCGGACATCCGCATGCCGTCTATGCTGAAGAAGCTTTTAAAATGCTCTTAGTTGTGATTTTTTAGTCACGTTGCATTTGTCGCTAGCTAATATTGATATGTTTTGTTTATAATACATATGATGGCAGGTGACGTTGTATATAAATATGATGATTTTTCCTCGTTTTTTGGATTGGGCTTTGCTTGTTGATTAGGAGATTGTCGACAATTTTTTAGGAGGATTATTATGGATCAGAAAATGTTTTGTTATCAATGTCAAGAAACAGCCGGATGTAAGGGCTGTACAGTATCCGGTGTATGCGGTAAACAGCCGGATGTCGCGGCCATGCAAGATTTATTGATTTACGTATCGAAAGGCATTTCTGCTGTGACAACTCTTTTGCGAAATCAAGGCAAAGAAGTTTCTGCCGACATCAATCATCTGATAACGCTGAATCTTTTTACCACCATTACCAATGCAAATTTTGATAAAGAAAGCATCAAAGTACGAATTCGCAGCACTTTGGCTGCTAAAGAAGCCCTTCTGACTCAAGTTGATGATGCCACTGTTTTACCGGATGCTGCCAAATGGGACGGCAGTGGAGACTGGGAAGAAAAGGCAAGTGCGGTAGGGGTTTTATCTACTGAAAATGAAGATATACGCTCTTTACGCGAATTGATCACCTATGGGTTAAAGGGATTATCGGCGTATTCAAAGCATGCAAATGTGCTGTTGAAAGATGATCCAGAAGTTGATGCGTTCTTACAACGTGCGTTGGCAGCTACACTTGACGACAATCTTAGTGTGGATGAATTAGTTGCCTTAACTTTAGAAACAGGCAAACATGGTGTGGCCGGTATGGCACTTCTAGACCAGGCCAACACTGCCACGTATGGAAATCCTGAAATTACAAAAGTGAATATTGGGGTTGGAAAAAATCCGGGGATTTTAATTTCCGGCCATGATTTAAGAGATTTAGAAATGCTTTTAGAGCAAACACAAGGCACAGGCGTTGATGTGTACACTCATTCCGAGATGTTGCCTGCACACTATTACCCCGCTTTTAAAAAATATCCAAACTTTGTCGGGAACTATGGGAACGCCTGGTGGAAACAGAGAGAAGAATTTGAAACCTTCAACGGTCCTATCTTGATGACCACAAACTGCATTGTACCACCCAAAGATAGTTATAAAGACAGAGTTTATACCACAGGTGCAGCTGGTTTCCCAGGGTGCCATCACATTCCTGGTGAAATTGGCGAACAAAAAGATTTTTCGCCAATTATTGAACATGCAAAAACATGCGCCGCACCAACGGAAATTGAAAGCGGTGAAATTGTCGGCGGATTTGCGCATGAACAAGTCTTTGCCTTGGCAGATCAGGTGGTTGACGCCGTAAAAAGCGGTGCTATTAAGAAATTTGTGGTGATGGCCGGTTGTGATGGCCGTGCAAAAAGCCGCGATTACTACACCGAATTTGCCAAAGCTCTGCCGGAAGACAGTGTCATACTTACAGCCGGTTGCGCCAAATATAAGTATAACAAACTGCCATTAGGCGATATTGGCGGTATTCCGCGCGTTTTAGATGCCGGCCAATGTAACGATTCTTATTCTCTCGCCGTTATTGCCTTGAAGTTGAAGGAAGTCTTCGGATTAGATGATGTTAATGATTTGCCCATCGTATACAATATTGCCTGGTATGAACAAAAAGCGGTGATTGTTCTGTTGGCGTTGCTTTATCTTGGCGTGAAGAACATTCACCTCGGGCCAACCCTTCCGGCTTTCCTCAGCCCGAATGTAGCCAAAGTACTCGTTGAAAATTTTGGTATTTCCGGAATTGGCACTGTTGAAGAAGATATGGCGTTGTTTTTTAACGGCCAAAAATAATGGGCACATTTGACAACTTATCTGTTTTACCGTTCAAAATGATTGTAACTGATTTAATAAAACATAAGTCATTGCATATGATTTATTAAGAAAATGCCACTTGCAGCCATTGTATGACTTGCAAGTGGCATTTTTATATGATATTAAGATGAACAACAAGGAGACGATCCTTTCTCAGGGCTTGCTTCGTGTGTATAGTCTATGATTCGCACTTGATCGC
>JAEZVS010000118.1 GCA_023443145.1 Bacillota bacterium
TACAACATCTCCGTCGTACACCTCGGCACGTACCGTTCGACGCACATTATTGAGAAGAATTCCTTTTTCATCTTGCTTTAAGCGACGAATAAGCCTTTTTGAAAGCAAAAGTTCGGTACGCAGCACATCACCCAATAGCCGGCCTTCATCTTTTTTTGTGCAACAATATGTTAAGCGCATCAAGGTGACACCTCAAAATGTGCATGGCTGCCCGTCTCGGTCTTGGTGATCACCAATTTGGCGCCGATGCGTTCCTTTAACTCTTGCACGTGAGAAATCACGCCCACCAATCGGCCGCCACTTTGCAAATCGTAAAGCACATCGACGGTCTTTTCCAATGCTTCTTCATCCAAGGTGCCAAAGCCTTCATCAATAAAGATGGCATCCATTTCAATGCCGCCGCTTTCTTCACCAACCACATCGGAAAGCCCCAAAGCCAAAGCAAGAGATGCATTAAAACTCTCCCCGCCGGAAAGGGTGGCCACCGAACGAGGGCGTCCGGTGTGATTATCCATAATGTCCAAATCCAATCCCGTGTTTTTCCTTCGATCGGTGACTTCCTGACGGCGCAGCAAATAATATCTTCCATTGGACATGCGCATCAACCGCTCGTTGGCCCGCGCCAGAACCAGATCAAAATAGCGCGTCAGCACAAATGTTTCCAAGTTCATTCGTGCCTCATTGCTGCCACTAACAAGTCGCGCCAACATCCCGACTTGTGCATAATCGGCTTCAGACTGTGCCCGGCTTTCTTGCAATTCACGCAGACGCCGATATTGGCGCTCATTGTGGGCATATCTGCCTTTCACTTCTGTGAAAAGAACCAACAATTCGCGAGAAAAATGAGTCAACTCGGTTATTTCGGTTTCAATTTTCTCCACATCTGCCACCGCTGTTTCGTTTAATAAATCTCGATCTATATCTTCTAAACGCAGCGCAACGGCCTGTTTCCGGCTGCGATACTTGTCTATTTCTTCGCGCCACACATCTTTATAAGACGCATTTTCGGCAGCTGCCTGAAACGCCACCATTGAAGAAAACTGTTCGGCAACGGCCGCATCAAAAGATGCCTTTGCGCGCTGCAGATGCTCCTTATCAGATTGAAAACGGGCCCGTTGAACCTCCAAACGCGACATCAACGCCGCCTTCTTGCTGATAAGCCCGCTCTTTTGTTCTTGTAGTTCTTTTCCTTGTTTTTCATGCTCGTCCAACAACTGAGTTAAGCGCATTTGCTCTGCTTTCAGATCGTCACTACTTAGCCCTTCACAACCGGCAGGCATCACCAGTGCTTTCAAAGTACCCTTCACCGCTGCTGCCGCTTCTCGGGCTGCTGACAAGGCCTGCTCGGACTTCTTTACTGCCGTCTGCTGATCTGAAAAACGGTCCAGTAGATGATCCTGCTCTTTTTGCAGCGCCGCCATACGTGTCTCTTTATCCGTCATGGCATTGAGAGAATGCGCTAAAGCAGCCTCTTGACTGCGCAACTGTTGTCCCAGTTCGCTAACTTGTTTCAGCAGATCGGATCGGTCACCTTCTTCCAGCTTCTGTCCTTTTGGGAAAAGGTGGGCAATCTGAGCTAAAGTTGTTTTCAGACGGGCGTGGGCACTGCTTTGCGCCTGCAAAGCGGCACTATGCTCCAAAACCAGTTGCTGCCAATAAGCATACGCCGCCTTAACGGCTGTTTCGGAAACCGTTGGCTTATGTATACCCACATGCGGCGCCGGGTGCTCTGTCGCTCCGCAAACCGGGCAAGGCGTCCCCGGTGACAGTTGGCGCGCCAGCTGTTCTGCCCACTGACTTTGATATTCTTCTTCAGCAGATTGCCAGGCATTTTCGGCATCTTTAACCTGATGGGCGGTTTCTTCAGCTTTCTTTTCTAATTTTATCAGTTGATTGGTCGATTCATAAGCCTGCAACAAGTGCTTAATATCCTGAGAAACCTTTTCCAGCTGATGGCCCAAAGCCTCTTTCTGAGAAGACGCCACCAGCCATTCATTCAACTGTTTCTGATGATCATTGACGGCTTTTTCCATCTCCGTCAACTGAACATTTAAGTGCTCACTTTGTGTTTCCATCTGCCTGAGATGTGTCAGAGCTTCCTTTTCCTGGCGCAGCAACAATTCTCGACGCATCAGCACGTCTTCAGCATCGCCCAACCGACGACGCTTTTGCTCTGCCTCATCCATTGCCCCTTCCCGGGCCATCCAATCCTGCACACTTTCTTCCAGCTTATCTGCCTGTTTCACACAGTCATCGAGCTGAACCTCATCTTGTCTAATCGTTGTGTTTAATTCTTTTAATTGATGTGTTGTCTCAGCCAATCTTTTTTGTTCAACCAACAGCGGAATCGCAACGTCCACGTTTTTTAGCAGTTGTTCCTTTTCTGCAATGGACTCGGCCTGCTCCGCCAATTTGGCCGTTTCTGCTTCCAAACGTGCCTTTTCTTCTTGCAGCTTTCGCTGTTGTAACGCCTGATTTCTTTTATCCGTAGCCTCCGCAAGATGCGTCTCAATCTGCTTTTGAACATGCCCAATTTCATCCAATCGGTGCGCGTCAAGCTGCTGTAAGGCTTCTAAGATCGATAATTTTTCGTCCGGCTCCGGCATTTTCCCGTAGGGCCATTCAACCTGCTGCCAAACTTGCTGCGCCATTGTTTGCTGTTCTACCAGCGACTTTTGTAAAGTCTGCGCTTTCAATTGACAGTTTTCCTGAATGCGTAAATAAAGGCTCGTATCAAAAAGATGGCGCAAAATGTTGCGTTTTTGCTCACTGTCGGCTATGAGGAATTCGCGAAAAGCTCCTTGCGGAATCATCATGATCTTCTTAAATTGATCCGCATCCAAACCAATAAGATCGTGAATTTTATCCAGCACTTCACCGACGCCGGTAATGGGCTTAAAACCATCGTTAAAAAGACAGGACAGTTCCACTTTTTGTCCTTCATCTCGCAAACCGTCGCCACGTTTTTTGGCCACTTGCTGTGGCGGTTGACGATAGATGCGATACACTCGACCATGAATGGAGAATTCAAAAGAAACACTGGTGATGCGCGTCTTTTCACGGGTAAAGTCACTGCGCCAAGCTTCCGCCTTCTTACCGGTTTGACCGCTTCCATAGAGGGCATAACAAATGGCTTCGAATATCGTTGATTTGCCTGCACCTGTGGGCCCGGTGATGAGAAACAAAGTTTCCGGTCCCAGTTGCGTGAAATCCACTACAGTTTGTCCGGCATAAGGACCAAAAGCTTCCAATGTGAGTTTAAGGGGCTTCACTCATTCACCTCCCTGCTTACTGCGACCACATCTGCCATGAGGGCATGCATGCCGGCATCCGGCGTTTCACCGGTAACAGTCTCATAAAATACATGCAACAATTCCAGAGGATCTCGATGGGCCTGCACCGCCTCGTGCAAATGCTCTATTGCTGAAGCATATGAAGATTTTTGTGCTTCACGCTCCATGAGCATGATATTGGGGAAAACGCTGCGCAAACGCTGCATCGGTTCCAGCAGCTCTCCTCTATCTGTGAGCACCACACGCAAGTAATCCTCTTTCCATGACACCTCATCGCCCTTTGCCAACAGCTCTTGCAACGCGCCTGTCACCGTACGCATACGATGCAGCGGCAAAAGGGGGATGGCATATAACGTCACCTCACCCTCAGAATCAAGGTCAACCACCTGAATGATTTTATCCTGATTCTCTTCTGAAAAAGAATATGCCAAAAGGGAACCTGCATAGCGAATACGCTCGCTGCCTGCTCTTTGCGGTCGATGGAGGTGCCCTAAAGCCACATAATGAAAATTTTTTAGAATATCTGCCGTCCAAAACTCCGTGCCGCCAATAGACAAAAGCCGCTCCGAATCGCTGAATTGCGGCTCATCTCCCGGAGCCAGTACCACACCATGAGCCACCAGCACCTGGCGAACTGCAGGATCCGGTGAAAGAGTCGCCAGCAATTGATTCATGGCTTCCTGATAGGTGGCATCCGGCGCCAGCTCCGGTAAATGATGGCGCAACAGCGCCAAATCGGCGTAAGGCAATAGCGTCACCTGAACGGGACCCCACGCATCGGATAAGGCTATCTGTTGAAGCGGCAACGACAAACTTCCTGCCATATAAAGACCGGCACGGGCCAAAATACCTGTAGCGAAATCCAGTCGCTCGCCGCTGTCGTGATTGCCGCCAATCGCCAATACCGCTACCCGCCGAACCATGACCAACTCGGTTAAAAACCAGTCCAAAAGATCGACTGCTTCCGGTGACGGATTGCGCCGATCGTAAATATCTCCAGCCAAAATCACCGCTTGAGGCTGTTCTGTATCCACATATTGCAACACCTGTTTGAGTACATGGCGTTGTTCATCCAGCATAGACCTCTGGTTGACTTTTTTTCCGATATGCAAATCTGCCAAATGAAAAAATCGCATGACGCCTCCTATTGCAACATAAATGAAATCCAGGTGGCAGGAACGGCCACCACGGCCCCAAACCATCCCATACGCTCAACATGATGAAAGTAAGGATCGGCCACTTGACGAACCACGCTCTCCAAACGTGTTGCGTCCAATTGCATGATTTGTGCACAAGCCACGTCTGCCAATTCCGCTTCTTGTAAAAAGCGACGGCCATAATCGCCGATTAAACCGTCTACCATCGGCCACACATCATCATAAAGCGTCAAGAGACAGCCATGGCCCCCCTTTATGACGGCTTCATCGTAAAGCAACGCCTCACTCACCACGTGCACAGCCGCCGACAATTCTTCCGTATCAAAAATATCGGCAATATAAAACCCTGTCAGCTTTCCTTTTACCGGCTCCAAGGCTTGGCTTAAAAGATTCTGGAGCCGTTCGTTTTCACACATAAGGGACATTCCTGAATGAAGGAAGGACATCAAAGGCACGTCGTTTGCCATATCCGACAAAACAAATCGACAAGTCTTCACAAAACACAGAAGCACATCATCGTTCACCTGAGGATTATCAGCGAAACCAAGCATCCGCTCTGTCACACGCTTGAGAAAATCCCTCGGCAATATAACCGCCAACGCGGCACGTTCAGAACGGGTTAAAAAGATGCCCAGATCATTCAGTGACCGATTGCTTAAATGCTCATGCCAAAATTCGTCAAATGCATCACACATACGCTCTTCCCGAAGGGCCAGCCAATGTGGCAATTCTTCATTGGCAAAATGCTGAATGGCTTTTCGAATATACAAGTCGCCCCCTGCCACGCGAAACATCATATCTAAAGAAAAAGACATGTTTTTTCGCATAGATTTGGCTATGGTTTTACTAAGAGGGCGAGCCGCTTCATAAAGACGATCATCCAGTGTGCGGTAAAAAGGTAAAAGCGCTTCTTTTGCCCGCTGACGCAATGCATCATCTAGGGGCCGGGGCAGAGAATGTTCAAATAAGCCCACCAAACGCGACTCTAGATGATCTGCTTTCTCTCTTTTCAGTAAAGATTCCGCGCCTTTTTTCAAAATGCCGGACAAAAAGTGCGATTGGATATCTCCGCCCGAATGAATCCACCTTTTAAGGCAAGCTGCAACATTGTCTTCATTCCGCAACCAAATTGTCATCCGCTCTTTTAACAGACGCCCGAGCCAATCTTTAAAAAACTCCGATTGAACAACCTTTAGCAAGAATGGGGCCGCCCTATCCCACACGTCCTCTAAAGGCACTTGACGCAAGCGGCTGCATAGAGACGCGGTCACATCTCCGGGCGAAGGTCTCTGTTGCGCCATCCATTCACGGCCGCCTTCATAAAGATGAAATGAGAGAAGTTGCCGATGGGCCAGCCAGATTTCATCACTAACCACGTAAGACTCAATCAAAGTCTTCATTTTAAGTGCAAATCGCGTCTGTTGACGAGGAATCAAACCTTGAAAACCCAGAATTTTTCGGTGCGGCTTAAATAGTCCTTGAACGGCCAGCACGTTGGTGCCATAACCAATAGAGCCGTAAATGCCGCTGCGCGCCGCAAAAATCCCGCTTTGCACCAACGCACTTTGGGCTGCTGCATCCAAGTGGTGGCCGCCCAAAACAAGTGCCGTGCCGCCTGCTACTCCGGTCATGGCACCAACCGCACCGCCCAGCCGGGATAAGGGGCGCATTTCTTGCCCGATAATAGATAAGGACAAGCGTCGAATATCTTCCGAACTCAATTGATCAAGCTCAGTGCGTGCAGTGCGCATAAGCGCTTCATCCAGGTGACTTTTGACCTCTGTAGATAATCGCTGCGACCATAATCTGCGACGCTCAAAGTCACACCACGGCTGCAACCAAGTACTTAATGAAGAAGACATGGACCGCTGCAACAATTGATCGCTGACCTTTGCCAACGGAACAGAGTGCATCGACGCTTTTTCCAAAAGCATTGGAAAATGTTTCGATAAGCATTGCTCTCCACAAAACGCCCCTATTCGCTCTTGATAACGCGGTGTCAGCAATGTCTTGGAAAGAGGCTGCTGGAGAAATGTACGCCGCCGGAAATCTAAGTGCGTATATAGACGATGATTTTTGGAAAGGCGGAGCAATCCTTGAAAAATCCAATCTGCCATCCACGCGGCATCCATTCCCCGCAACACCTCTGATAGAGACCGTTGGCGCATGCTTTGCCACCAGACTTCACCTCGGTTTTTCAGGAACGTCGACATCATATCCATAAAAACACCGCGCGCTTTTTCACCTTCTGATGTATCT
>JAEZVS010000140.1 GCA_023443145.1 Bacillota bacterium
AATCCATACATTGGGAAAATCTTTTTGTACCTCAATAGCGGGCAGAGGAATAACATGTTTGCCATCGGATCTCATTTTTTTGGCAATATCAATGTCTTCGGGTGATACTCGATCATAAATAAAAATACGCTCTTTAATGGGCGGCAGGTTCAGACTCTGCACAATCCGATCCATCATATGCTCAGAGGTCCCTAAAAGCAAAAGTCGGCGCGGTTTTTCGCGAGACAAAGTTTGACGCATCACTTCCGCTCGTTCCTGGTCAAAAAAAATGGCACATTTGACGGCGGCCACCATCGATGGCTCCGATTTGGCCGACACCCCTGCAATTTTTTTACCATTTCGAATCAACAAACCGTCATCAATGATATATTCAATATTATAATCTCCGGCAATCTCCATCGCATGATGGCTTTTTCCTGTACCGCTGGGACCGATTAACGCGTAAACCTCCAAGATTCATACCTCCCAATTGATGTGCACAAATCCTGTTAATGCCACACCATCTCTGTCAAACTTCGACGCACAAACCAACATGTGTACACCTGCATCGCGAGCACGCAACACCGCCTCGGAAAAGGCCGGATCACTCTCCCGATTCATACGCAGCTCCTGCACCGATTGACCCATTGTTACAAAGATCAAAGCCGTTTGCAGACCCTCTTTCTGTAAAGCCGTGAGTGCGGCCACGTGTTTACAGCCGCGTACAGTCGGTGCATCAGGAAAACGGGCAATGCCATCTACAATGAAGTTCACCGACTTAACCTCTGCCACCAGATCTTCATGATCATGTTTGAGTAAAAAATCAAAACGATGGGCGCCCATCTTGACTTCTTGTTTCGCCAGCTGCCATTTTTCAAAAGAAGGGATTTTTTCTTCCTGAAGCCACTTAGCCACCATTGTATTGGCATACGCCGCTTGAAGGCACACCCATTCACCTTTTTCGGAAGCGATCAAAAAAAGAGACCATTTCGTTTTTCTTGAACGCCCCGCATCTGCAGCACGCAAAAGCACAGGCCGATCTTGCACCAAAAGTTCTGTCATGCGCCCGGTGTTTGCCAGATGAACTGCCGCCACCTCATTGCCAGAAGAAATCAACACTTCTGCCACAAATCGATTGATGCGCCTTAAAAATATACCTTCTACCAAATGGTCAAATAGATGCATGCCCTGCTCCTTCGTTTTTATTATAAAACAATTTTACTATATAAATCTCTTTATCGAAAGGGTTCCCTGAAAATTTGTGACTGAGAAAAACAAACAAAAAACCGTCTCACAAAGAGCTTCACCTTTGTAAGACGGCAACAAATGATACACAACATCGTTTATTTTACAATTTCAAGTTTGATGGGCACAACTCCTGACGAAATCATATCCAGTTGCTGGGCAGCGGCCATCGACAAATCGATCACTCGACCCGGAGCAAAAGGACCGCGATCGGTGATGCGCACCACGACTGATTTGCCATTATTTAAATTGGTGACTTTCACACGCGTGCCGAAAGGCAATGTTTTGTGAGCAGCCGTTAAATCATACATATTAAAGCGCTCGCCGCTGGCGGTAAAGTTTCCTTGCAGTGCCGCACCATACCAAGTGGCCTGACCACTTTCATAATATTGCAGTGTTTCCTGCACCGGTTTTGGCTCATGTACATAAGCCGCCACATTTTGAAGCAGCAAGCCTTGGTTCGGAACCTTGACTGTTACGTCAAATTTAGCTAGATTTTCTTGCCAGTCGGTTTGCGCATCTTTAAAGATGGTGCGGAAAAAAGAGACCGGCAAACACAACTTTCCGCTTTGATTGATGTAAGGAAACGATTGGCTGCCCAGATTTATTGTGTGGTTTTTTTCATCAATGATACCCTGATATTTCCCGACAAGGTCACTTAAAATAATCTTTGTACGCGCTTCTTGATTGGTCCATTCCAATGAAATGCCAAAAGTAGACAACACATCCCGCACAGGCAAATAGGATTCATTTTGAACATGAACGACCGCATCCGGGTTCTGCCAATGGCAAACGGTATTCGCTTGAGCCAAGGTAGGCGCAAATCCAACCAAAGTCAGACAAATAAGGCAGCCGGCAACAGCGCATTTTACCTTTCGATACACACTCTTTTGATTAATCACCAAATCCCTCCAATAATATTTTTTCGGTGATAAGCATAACCGAACGCACCATTTCTGGCAAGGGATGAAGGCGATTTTTCACGAATTCGATAGAATATATTCACTATATGTATATTGTCACTTTTTTGTAAGCTTCTTAGCCTTTTTCGTCCAAACCGAGGCTGATAATGATGGCTTGATCCACTTGTTTTATGATTTCATCATCAAGAACACATATTTTGTTCAACAATCTTTTTTTATCAATTGTGCGAATTTGTTCCAAAAGAATGACCGAATTTCTTGTGAGGGCACAGCGATCTTCTGAAATGGCCACATGGGTGGGCAAATGGGTTCGATCATTTTTTCCGGAAATAGGTGCAATGATTGTGGTGGGACTCTCTCTATTGCCTTTGTCGTTCTGAATGATAAGCACGGGGCGAATGCCTTTCTGTTCACAGCCTTTGACTGGACTTAGATCTGCATAAAACACATCCCCGCGTTTGATACACGTCTTAGACATGACAAGGCCTCCTACGTAAATTTTTTCAGCACGTCTCCAATAACGCCCATCAAATCACCGGCAATAGGCGCCATCGTTCCTTTTTCTTCTGCAACAAGGCATCCCAATTGTCCATGGAGAGATACAGCTGCGCAAGCAGACGCGTACGGATTTTCTGAAATACTTAGAGCGGCGGCCAAAACACCGGACAGAACATCACCCGAACCTGCGGTGGCCAGGGCAGAGGAATCAAAACCGTTTATTGCCGTTTTTTCATCTTTTTGGGCAACAAGTGTGTGACGGCCTTTTAACACCAGCGTTACATCGTGTTCCTGGGCAAATTGCGTCGCTGTCTCCCATCTGTGCTTTGCAATATCTGAAGCGTCTTTTCCGATCAAACGGGCCATTTCTCCCACATGGGGAGTCAAAACAATTTTTGCTTTAGATTCTTTTAAAACATGCAACCCCAACTGGCCCAACAGCGTTAATGCATCGGCATCTAAAACGATGGACTTTGTAAAGTTTTTAAGAAGATAGGCCACCACATCGCGCTTAATATCATTTACGCCCATGCCGGGCCCCAAAAGAAGCACCGATGACTGCTCCATAAGCCAATCCAGCTTTTTGAAATTAGGCCATTCCACAGGATACACCATCACTTCCGGATGAGCGGAAGCCAACACCTGATAAATAGATTTATCCGATAAAAGTCGGACAATACCGGCTCCGCTACGGGAGGCTGCGCCCGCCGCCAGACTGGCTGCACCGGCCATACCCAATGAGCCGGCAACGATCCCCACTTGACCGAACTGTGTTTTATAAGCATATGGTTGTTTCGGAGACCATACAATCTTTGGTGTGTCGGCAGTCAACAATTTACATTCCGCCCCCGCCTGCTCCACAGATTGCAGCGGAAAACCGATGTCCAACACATGACAGCGGCCAACATGTAACTCTGCCGATTCTCTTAAATAAAAACCTCTTTTGGCATAAGCAATCGTTAATGTATGTTGCGCCAACACTGCCTGTCCCAACACGTCTCCGCTATCGGCATCCAGACCGGAAGGCACATCAATAGACACCACATCAGCGGCTGCCTCATTCATGGCTTCAATATATGCACAGGTCCGTTCGTCTACGTGTCGAGAAAGACCGATACCATAGATGGCATCAATGATCAAATCGGCATGTTTTAAATTGGCACGAAAAATTTTTAACGACTGTTCCGTTTTCAACTCAAAAAGGCGCAAAGGCAGATGGCGCACAATGCGATCGTTAGTTTGATGTTCTTCTGTCGGCTTGTTTGCACCGGTCAGCTTAAAAACCACCACATGACAACCCATATGATGAAGTTTTCTGGCCATCACCAAGCCATCCCCTCCGTTGTTTCCGGGTCCACAAACAATGGTTATGTTCTTGTCGCTAAGATCACCATAAATATTCTCTAAAGCTGTCACACATGCCGTCCCGGCGTTTTCCATCAAAATGAGCGACGGTATGTGATAATTATTCATCACTTTATCTTCTATCGCCTTCATTTCGGCTTTTGTCACAACAAACACGTTACGCCTCCAATATAACTGTCGCTACTGCAAATTCACGCTCGTGGCTGATGCTCACAAACACATGGTTTACGCCTAAAAGCGCCAGACGCTCTTCAGCCCTTTTGTAAAAGTGAATCTCCGGTGCGCCCTGCGACGTATGGCGCACTTCCATATCTTGCCACGAAATTCCAGCAGAAAGTCCGGTTCCCATTGCCTTTAATGCCGCTTCCTTCGCTGCAAAACACCCGGACAGACGATCCGTTCTCGCATTCACCCAAGATTGTTCATACGGCGTTAAAATTCTGCTTAACACCTTCTCATGTTTTCTTTGAACCTGCGCCATACGTTTGATGGATACAATATCCGTCCCCAGACCGATGACGGCCATTAGCGACCCAACTCCGCTTCCACAACGGCCGCAATATTTTGGGCATGTTGCCGAGTCTCGTCTTCGCTCGGCCCTTCCACCATGACCCGCAACAACGGCTCTGTACCGGATGCGCGAACCAAGACGCGCCCTTCTTTTCCCAGTTCCGTTTCTACTGCGCCAATGGCCTCGCGAATAACGGCATTATTCATCCAAGCATCTTTATCGCGCACGCGAACATTAATCAATGTCTGCGGAAACGTGGCCATAACCTCTGCCAATTCAGAAAGGCTTTTCTTTTGTCGGTGCATCACATTCAAAAGCATAATTGCTGAAAGCAAGCCATCGCCGGTGGTGTTGTGGGTACGAAAAATGATATGCCCCGATTGCTCGCCCCCAATAACGGCCCCTCTTTTTTGCATGCCTTCATTAACATATCGATCACCGACGTTTGTTTCGTGAATATCGATATCCAAACCTTGCATCGCCACTTTCAAGCCCAAATTGCTCATGACGGTAATGACCAATAAATTGTTTTCCAATTCGCCGCGCTCTTTTAAATCAGCTGCATAGATGGCCATTAGATGATCCCCATCCACCACATGACCGTCAGCGTCTACAGCCAAAAAACGATCTGCATCGCCGTCAAAGGCAAGACCCAAATCCGCCTTTTTATCACGAACTTCCTGGACAAGACGATTGGTATCGGTAGATCCGCACTTTTGATTGATATTTAAACCGTTGGGTTCTTGATGAATCATATGACAC
>JAEZVS010000176.1 GCA_023443145.1 Bacillota bacterium
TGGTGGTGGACAATGAAGGCCGCCTGATGGGCTTTTTGTCGGATGGAGATATCATCGACTATGTGGTGCGCAATGTGCGCAAGAAAAACCGTCAGCTCAACCATGTGCGCAGCTGGTATCAGGTGGATTGTTTCCATCAATATCTGAAGAGTTGTGTCAACGACTCCATTCAAAGCGCGTACACTGAACGCCCTTATACGGTGGAAGCCGATGATTCGGTGCGTGAGGCCGCCCGCCTCATCAATCGGAAGCATTTGCGGCACCTTCCTGTTATTGAAAAAGGCCAACTGGTGGGCTTTATTACCCGTAAAGCCATTATCAACGGTCTATTCAGCGATTATCTGGATAATCCGGATGCGCCGTGTGTGGAAGACGGGCAAGAAGACGACTTTTAATCTCATTGCAATAGGTATAAGCGCATAAAGTCAGGAGATGGCAAATCAAAATGATTTGCCATCTTTTTTTATAGGACCGCATGGGCAGACTGTAATTTACATAGCACTAACTTGATAAAAAGTTCTTGCGTCGAAAATAAATCGGTGCTATACTGAAATCACAAAATTCAAGTTGGTACTATAAGAAAATCTAAAAACTTTCAAGAACTAACTTGACTTTATAAAAACGATTCAACAAAGAAAGAAATCGTTTTTATGTTACTGTTTGATGCTCAGCGTATAAGAAAGAAGGAGAATGAATATGTTTAAAAAATGTTTTGAATGCTACAACCGTGACCATCTCTGGTTCTTTGTCGGCGGTATTGCTGCTGCTGTGGCCGGCAAAGCGGTGGCCAAAAGCGATTCTGTACGCAAACTTGCTGTTAAAGGGATGGCTTCCGGTATGAAGCTTCAGCAAGATGCCGCTTACAAATTGGAAACCATGAAAGAAGATGCTCAGGATCTGGTGCAAGAACAAGCCAAAGCTGAACAAGAATAAGCAGACGGGAGATAATCATGAAATACGCAATTACTTGTGATTTGCCCGGGTATTTGCGTCTGCGTGCTGACCGGTATGCCATTTCAGAAGATGACAGCTACGCCTTAAAGGCTGAAATCCAGCGTCATGAAAACGTGGAAAAAGTAGAAGTCAACTATTTCACCGGATCAATTCTCATTTACCATCATCACGACGACAGTCGTGCCCTGGCTCAGGACATTGCCAATATTGATGTCGCAACCCTTGCGCCTGTGCCTTTGCACGAACGGGATCAAAGCATTAAAATTGGTATGGATTTTAAGTTTACTCTGAGTACGGCGGTGGTCGACCGATTGATCCGGGTTTTCTTTTTACCCATGCCTGTAGCGGTGGCCATTACCGCAGTGAGTGCTGCGCGTTATGTATGGAGAGGCATCAAAACCCTCATCAACGGTAAAGTAAACGTGGATGTGTTGGATGGTGCTGCGGTGGGCTTTTCTGTGCTATTCGGTCATTTTTCAAGCGCGTCGCAAATCATGTTCCTCTTAAACATTGCCGGTATTCTGGAAGACTATACACGTCAACGCACCCGTAATGCCCTCTCCAGCGCCCTTATCTTTAATGTAGACAAAGTGTGGGTGCGGCTGCCGGGCGGCGTGGAAGAAGAAAAACGGGTGCTGGACTTAGCCATTGATGATGAAGTGATTGTGCGCACCGGTGCCATGATTGCGGTGGATGGTGAAGTGGTGGAAGGCACTGCCGGCGTGAATCAGGCATCGATGACCGGCGAAAGTATGCCGGTGATGAAGTCGGTGGGGGATCGCGTCTTTGCAGGCACGGTGGTGGCTGAAGGAGACATTGTGGTGGCGGTGAAGGCACTGCAAAGCGAAAGCCGCATCCAAAACATTCTCAATATGGTGGAAAATTCCGAGTCGCTTAAAGCGGCAACCGCTGCTCGCGCCGAAGCTTTGGCTGATCGGATTGTGCCCTATAGTTTCCTTTTTGCAGCCATTGTATGGCTATTGACACGAGACGGCCACAAGGCACTCTCTGCCCTTACCGTGGATTATTCCTGCGCCATTAAGTTGGCCACCCCCATCGCCGTCATCTCTGCGATGAGTGAGGCCACCAACCGCAAGGTGATGGTCAAAGGCGGCAAATATATGGAAGCCTTGGCCGAAGCGGATACCATTGTATTTGACAAGACCGGTACCCTGACCATGGCCACTCCGGAAGTGGATAAAGTGCTTGCTTTGGGCGAAATGGATGAAAAAGAAGTGCTGCGTTTGTCAGCTTGCTTGGAAGAACATTTCCCCCACTCTCTGGCCCGGGCCATTGTGCGTCAGGCTGAGCGAGACAATTTGAAGCACCGCGAAGAGCACGCCGAAGTGGAATACATTGTGGCCCACGGCATTGTGTCTACCTGGAAAGATAAAAAGGTATTGATCGGCAGCCATCACTTTTTGGTGGACGACAATCATATTGTGATTACGCCGGAACAACAGGCCCGCATTGACCAAGAAGGATTTGGCTATTCCTGTGTTTATCTGGCGGTGGAAGAGAAGTTGGAAGGGGTCATCTGTATTCAGGATCCCCCTCGTGAAGAAGCGCGTGAGACCATAAGTCGTCTGCGCAAACTGGGTGTCAAGCACGTGGTGATGCTCACCGGTGACGGTGAGGCCATCGCCAAAAATATTGCCGCCCAGTTGGGCATTGACCGCTACTTTGCCCAAGTGCTTCCGGAAGATAAGGCAGAAAAAGTGAAGCTTTTACAGGAAGAAGGGCACCGGGTGATTATGGTGGGCGATGGCGTGAACGACACGCCGGCGCTGGCCCAAGCGGATGTGTCCATCTCTCTGCGTGATTCCTCCGACATTGCCCGCGAAGTGGCCGATGTGACCCTTTTAAGTGGCGATTTGCATGCCATTTGTGAGATGCGCGAGATGAGCCAGCGGCTGATGAACCGCATTGAAACAAATTTTCAACGGATTTTTGGCATCAATACCGCCCTTTTGGTTTTGGGTGCGGCAGGGATTTTACAGCCGAATACCACGGCCTTCCTACACAATGCTTCTACAGCTGCCATCGGACTGGCGGCTTCGCGTCCGCTTTTGCCAAGTCTGGATCGTTCGGAAAAAGCCTTGGATGGCGAGCACGTATATGCGTAAATATTTGCCCCCGCTTTGGCGGGGGCTTTTTATATTCCCTCATCTATAAGGGCTCAATGGCGTCGAGACCTAGCGCAAAAAAATAAAACAGCTTAGATAGAAAAAACTTTGATGCTTTATTTTTTTTTGATATACTTTCATTAAGAGATAATAAGGAGGGATAAAGATGAAAAGATACGTGTCAATTGTTGCGGTTGTGTTTCTGTTTCTAAGTTCAGCGATGCTTGTGCATGCCTCCGGAGTGGAGCAAAACCATGTGCAGAAGGTGTTAAACGAAAACAAAACGCTGGAAGGTTTTCTGGCAAGCGATGAGGTGCTGTCTTTCAATGAAATTGCATCCCTTACCGATTCGGTTATTGGCAGTGAAGCGGTCATGTTAAACAGAATGAGCGATCAGGAATTGCGCGCATTGCATTTAAATGCGGATGACATTGCCAATATCCGCCAAGAAGCCTTGGCTTTTCACAAAGCGCACATTCAAAAAGTGACGTCTCTCGATAAAACGTACGAAGGTTTTTTGAAAAATGATGATGTGCTTTCTTTTGAGGACATTCAAGTTTTGAATGGCGGTCAATCGTTCAGTGAACTGGATATGTTGTATGCGCTTAAAAAGGCATCCAAAGCGGAACTGATACAACGGGGCTTCACGAACAGTGAGATGAATCAGATTAAAAATCATGACGTCAAAACACTCTATTTGGAGCGCTTGAGCGAATTGAGCAATCCGGAGCTGTTGGCACGTGGACTAAGCGCAGACAACATTCAAAGCCTGCGTGCAGGAAAATACCAAGATGTTTCTGAAATGGCGCTCAAAAAAGCTGCAGCAGAAGTGGCGTTTGGCGTATTTTCAGATTCGGGAGATTCGGCCGGTTGTCACACCATTCTCTATTGGGATTGGAATAAATCACCCATCTTTCACCATGGTGTCGTGAACATTTATCCCTTTGCTGGTGCTGAGGGAAGGGGGCAATCTGTCTCTAAAAGGGTTTATAAAAATCAATCCGCTCAAGTTTCTGACATCACTTGTTACGAGCTTCCCCTCAAGACAGCGGAAAACGGGTGTACCTTCAGAGTGCCGATGCTGCAGATGACTCCGGAAAGCTCTATGTATGACCGGGCCGGCAAAGTGTTTATTGTCCTTACAGGCGAAAATAAAGCGACGCAGGAATGATTTTGTAAAGGGTGCCAGTAAAATGCATGTCTATTTTTTAGAGAGGCTTTTCAGAGCGTTTGCTGCTGGAAAGAGGTGTGTATTGCCGGTGCTTTTAAGTCAATTGGATATAAAACGCGCAAAAGTCTTTGTCCCCGCTTTGGCGGGGGCTTTTTATATGGAAAGTGTCTATTGTTTCCGTTTATAAAGGCATAGTTAAAATGAACTGTATTTTTTACGGACAGAGGCATAAAATAAATTTATAAAAATTATATGCCCCTCAGGGCGGATCAAAAGGAGTGGATGATATGTCTCGTCCCGTTATGGAAGACCGCGATCTGGCGTGTACCGATAAGAGAGCGCCGGGCGACGGAAAAATCTATGTACACTCGGCAGTAGGTATCGGCATTATGGTGCTCTTTCAGTTTTTACCAGTTATGGCGCTCATCACGCCCATCGGCATGAAAATGGTGGGGGCTTTTTTGGGCATGGTCTATTTGTG
>JAEZVS010000017.1 GCA_023443145.1 Bacillota bacterium
CGTTACAAATGTCTCTGAGAAAGACACTTCTGCCCCGTTGATATCAAAGTTTTGTGCCTGCGCAGGCGTGGTCACTGCCAGAGCGGCCAGCAACAAAGAGAAAAACAAAACGAAACCCGGGGGATTCCATAACGTCGACTTCATTGAACACTCCTCCTTATCATATGACGATTCTTCACAAAAAACGCTTCTCTTTTCCGGTTGAGACATTTGCAAAAAAGCGCACAATTGTCTTTCATGATACCGGGCCTTTGCTCTCTGTTTGCCATCTGTTTGCTCCAACCGATGCCGCCGTCTTCATCCACAGGAACTGCACATGTTTAAAGATGCCAATCAACCATACTGTTATTGTAACACACGCTTTCAAAAAAAACAATTCTATATCAGAAAAACGGTCACCTTAGCCCGGCCATATCGTCAAGGGCCATGTCTCAGACCTTTCAGATCCGCAAGCATATAAAAAGCTCCGACCTGGCCAATGAAAAGCCATGACGGAGCTCTAAAATACAGCGAGATGATGCACCTCAATACGCCCGGCGAGGTTCGTAGCCGGCGGCGCGAATCCTGTCTAAAATACGCTCAATATGTTCCATACCGTTGGTTTCCACCGTTACTTCCAGCTGCACACGATTGTGGTAGCGCTCGGTGACCTTAAATTGATTGTGGGTGAGTTCAATGACATTGGCCCGTTCGTCCGACAGAATTCGGATAATGGACAAAAGCTGCCCCGGTGAATCCGGCAATTCTACCTGAAAGGCAAAAATGCGCCCCCGTGAAAGCAGGCCTTGATTTAATATGGATGAAATGGTGACCATATCGATGTTGCCGCCGGTGATGACCGCACACACTTTACGGTTTTCGCCTTGCAATTGTCTGAGCGCCGCCAAAGGCAGCACGCCCGATGCTTCCGCCACCAGTTTGTGTTTATCTAAAAGCACCAGCACCGCTTCCATAATGTCTCGCTCACTGACAGTGAGCAAGCGATCGACATTTTGGCGGGCAATGCGCGCCGTGTGATCGCCCACACGCTTCACCGCCACCCCTTCTGCACAGGTGTCAATTTGCGGAAGCGTCATCGGTGCGCCATGCGCCCAGGCTGCCCGCATGGACGCCGCCCCTTCCGGTTCCACCCCGGTGATCACAATGCTTGGCTTGACGGCCTTGGCCGCCATGGCCACCCCTGAAATGAGACCGCCGCCACCCACCGGTACAATAATTTCTTCAATATCCGGATTTTCTTCCAGAATCTCCAAACCGACTGTGCCCTGACCATAAATCACACCCAGATCATCATAAGCATGGATAAAGGTGGCGCCCGTCTCCCGGGCCAAATCCAGCGCGCGACGATAGGCGGCGTCGTAATCAGCCCCGTAAATTTCCACCTGCGCGCCCTTTTCTTTGGCACTCTGAATTTTAATAAGCGGCGTCACTTGAGGCATGACGATGGTGCAAGGACAACCGAAATGGCGCGCCGCATACGCCACCCCCTGCGCATGGTTGCCTGCACTGGCGGTGATGATGCCGGCCGCACGCTCTTTGGCGCTGAGCAGCGAAATGCGATTAAAGGCCCCACGCAGCTTAAAGCTGCCGGTGCGCTGCAAATTTTCAGGCTTGAACCACACCGGCGCCCCGTAGTCCCTCGCAAACTCCGATGACTGCACCAGCGGCGTCGGCGTGAGAACCGACTGCAGACGTTCCCGTGCCTCTTGAATATATTTTAATGGTTCTGTTAACATGTTGCCCTCCTTTTTCTGTCATATAATAGACTTCTGAGGAATCCCTGTCAAGTGATCTTCATTTTTTCAGACTTTTTACATTCCGCGCTAAATTAACTTTATACAACGAACCACCTTCATCCTCTTTGTTATATTACAGGCTCTGCCGCTGATTTCTAATGACACATCCACTCTGCCGGCGACAACAGGTATCTCTGCATTGGCTGATTGCCTTGCGCCAAACGCATATCCCAACCGGCAAAAACAGTCTTTTTGAAATCTGTTGATACAAAAAGCCTGTATTTCTTAATCCCGACTTCATTTGAAAAACAACGGGACGTCAACACCACCGATTGAAAACGATTAAAAGACTTTCGTATGGGTTTTCACAATATATTATAACGTAGAACATCCATCAGAAAACAGTCTCTTTATTTAAAAATCCGCCTGGTCGCGCACTTTTACACACGTAGAGTTTACAAGAAAGACACCTGCCGTCCATACACACGCACATCACGTCCGGCTTAGGCGCCTCCTTCTTTCCCGCCGCTTTTGAATCGCGCCGATTATTGTCGGACGAAGCCTGTTGCTTGAATAGGTTTGCCAACCTTTTCACCACTTATATATTCTGCAATAAAAAAGAGCATTTCGCCTATAAACGAAATGCTCTTTTTCGCATTGAAGGTATTAGGATGAACATTCAGCGCTGCCATCCGCTTTAAAAAACCAACCTTTTTATAAATCGGCTTTTATACAATCCATCCAGATGCCGTGCGTTTAGGACGTTTTCTGATTTATTTACGGGCTATATCAAAACGTCGCGTATGGAACTATGCTTTTTTGAGACCATCCTTAATGGCTTCTTTAATCGCGTTGGACGATATCGTTGCTCTCGAAACCGTATCAACCGTATCAATGTCATCTTGCGGCACGCCGTTTTCAAAATGCGGCATCATCCCTTTTAATGCCTTATCCCAAAATCTCTTATTGCTCTTGCCCGGATCGGTATTATTATCCGCCAGACTGTAGACCTTTCCATCTTTTAAAACAAATTTGATGTTCGCCCGATACACAAAGTCTTCATGCATGGCAGAACCGGTCAGTTTTTTGCCGTTGTCCGGTTCATTGATTGGCCTGTTCAATGGCTTGAATGAGGGCATTTCGAATAGCTCGA
>JAEZVS010000086.1 GCA_023443145.1 Bacillota bacterium
GGCAACAATGCTTTGGCGGCTTAAGGTCAATTCGCCCAAATTCACTGCGCCTGCTGTTGCGTCTCCGCCGGCAGAGCTCACAGATACTGTCGCCTTTTTGGTTTCGTTGCCATAAAAAATCGTCACCGTCACTTGACTGCCTGCGGAAGCATCGCCGGCCACAGTGAAACCGCCGTTGGCGAAGGTGCCCGTTTTAATCGGACCGCTCACCGCATATTCCGCTTCGGCAGATACATCTCGAGATTGGCCGTCGGTCACCAAATAAATACGCGGCACCACTTGCTCACCGGGCTGGGCAGATGCAGGATATTCAACATAAAGACCATTTTCTTTAACTCCCGTTGCCGGAGGCGGCTCAGGAGTCGGAGACGGTTGCCCCACCACCAGACTTTGGCTCAAATATTGGCCCTGCCCATCTGCGGGCATATCAAAACGGATGGTGGTGCCATCGGCCAACGGCGCATCCAAATTAATGGCCATTTTTCCGGCGGTCACGCCCGCTTGCGTAAGACGACCGGCAAAGAAGCGATCGCCGACAAAAAGATGATACCAATCTCCTTCTTTGGCGCCACTATAACCCACCGTGACACTTTGGGCCCCGGCAGCCGGAGACTCAATAAACAAATGATTGGCGGCAAAAGCGGTCATAGGCGTTGTAAGAAACACCACTGCTGCGGCGCCTGCCACCAGTTTTTTCTTAATGGATTGCAAATGACATGCCTTCTTTCGTATGTTTTATAGACACTTTAATAACAAAATGGACGCCCTTCCCTTTTTATCATCGCATCTACACATTTCAACTGTCTTTCTGGTTGCGTTTGTCGTTTACTGTTTGTAGATTTCTTCTCGCCATCTCTTTGACCCGACATTTCCAACGGAGCCTTTTCTTTTATTGACTGCGCTTTTCCGTACAGACGACTACACGCACCGTCCATAACGATGGCGCGGTGCGTGTAGATTGGGGAGGGAAATCCGCACACTGATAAAACGGATTATTTGGCGCCGCTGATGTTCACTTTGGTTTTTTCCATATTGGTAAACACCACATTGCTGGTGGTGCCATCGTTATGATAGGAGGCTTCCACGCTGTATCCCAAAGCTTCGGCAGCAAAGCGTACCGGCACCATGGTGCGGCCGGAAGCCGCATGGATGTATGGCGCCACATCCATGGTCTTGGCTGCACCGTTTAAGGTGTAGTTTTTAGATCCCACCAACATCACCACCACTTTATTGCCTTGCGCGATGCTGATAGATTGGTTGCTGTGGGTGTATTCCACTTTGGCACCGAAGGCTTCCGCCAACGCACGCAGCGGCACAAAAGTGCGATTGGATTGAATAACCGGAACTGCATCCATGGGTTTTTTCACGCCATTTACCAGAAGATCCGACGAATTGATGCCCATAATTACCGTTAATTGAGGCACTTCCGGAGCCACTTCCGTTTTACCGTCTTTGGTGGTGATGGTAAGAGACGCTGTGTCAGAGAAGGTGCCGCTAATGGCGGTGACCGTCACATGCTGACCCACATATTTCTGATCGTCTTTCACCGTAAAGCTGCCATCTTTGGTGCTCTTATTTTCGATGGCCCCTGCTGAAGACACGTTAAAGACAATCTCTCCGCGCACAGGCACTTTGTTGTCTTTTTCATCCAGGAAATAATATTCCGGTTTCACCGTTTCGCCTATTTTCACTTTATCGGACGGGAATTTAATGACCAATTTTTTAATATCTTTGTAATTGGGCAGCACTTCCACTTTTTTGGTGAGGTCGTTTACAATATTGTTGCCGCCGGAAACAAATTGCACTTCGTAATAAGCCACATCTTTATCCGGTGAAATGTAAACTTTCATCCGATTGTCTCTGTCGTTTGAGTGCAGAACTTTGTCGGTGATGTTAAACGATTCGCTTTTATCTTTTCCTAAAAGCTTACCATCTTTGTCATAGGCGACAAAACGCACCACATCATCTTTACCGGGTACATAATCTTCGTCAAAATAAAGCGTCACACTCTGGTCTTTTTTACCCTCAACAAGCTGTTTGGGATACACATCTAAAGTATCCGTCACTTGAGTGGCGCCGTAAAATGCCGCTGACTGGGCGCCTACAATACCGCCAAAGCCGGCCGCACCCACACGCACGCGCAGTATGTCCCGTTTATCCAGGTCTTTCAACACAGGATATTTCGCTTTTTCCAAGCTGACGCGAGCAGAGTGGTTATACACACTTAACGTACCTTGAGCGATGGGATTCTGCAAATCGTTGTTCAAATAAACCATATACTGATCACCATCTTCGGCACCGGTCATAAAAATATCCACCGTATCGTGAATGCGGTCAAAACCATAAATGTTGATTTTTACACGGTCGGTATCATCGTTTGACTTTGCAAAAGAAGCGCCGGGTACCAACGAAAGCACCATGGCCATCATCATCAAAAGGGAAATGATTTTTCGTTTCATATGAATCCTCCTTTACTTTCCACAATGTTGTTGGCTTTATTTTAACACAGGCGCTTCAAAAGACCATATACAATTTGATGACAGTTTTATGAAGATGTTGGGCAAAAAAAACAGCTCTCCTAAGAGAGCCGTTTTGAACTCAGTCCCATGCATCCAATTTGGTTTTAATGCTCTTAATATTCTTCGGATTAAACACCGGGGTTTTACCCGCTTTTAATTGCATTTTGTAATCACGATAGGTATCCACCGCCACGTTGCCGATGAGTAAAATGGCCACCAAGTTGATGAGCGCCATGATACCCATGAAAATATCACCAAAGTTCCAGACGATGGAGAAGTCGCCTACGGAGCCGATAAAAATGACAGCACACACAATGGCGCGGTAGATGTTAACGGCGTTTTTGCCACCACCGATGTATTCAATATTAGATTCACCATAGTAATAATTGCCGATGATGGAACTGAACGCAAAGAGCAGGATGCAGATAGACAAGAAAGGGATGCTCCATCCGCCCACTTCATGAGCCAGTGCCTGTTGCGTAATGGCCAAGCCTTTGAGATCGCTGCCATAAAAATCTTCGCCACCTAAGATAACAATGAATGCCGTAGCCGTACACACCAGCCAGGTATCCACATACACACCCAACGCCTGCACAAAACCCTGTTTGGCCGGATGATCGGTCTCAGCCGTAGCGGCAGCATTTGGCACCGACCCCATACCGGCTTCGTTGGAGAAAAGACCGCGTTTCACACCTTGCATAATGGTAACACCAATGGCGGCGCCGCCGAATTCTTGCAACCCGAACGCATTGCTGAAAATAATCGCAAACATATGAGGAACAAACTCAATATTTTTCACAAACACAAAAAGTGCCACAAAAATATAAGCCACCGCCATAATGGGCACAATAAAGCTGGTTACGTCAGCAATACGTTTGACCCCACCGAAGATGATAATCCCCGTTAAAATGGCAAAAATCACACCGCTCGTCCAAGTAGGCAAATGGACACTGGTTTGCACTGCAGCAGCCAACGTATTGGATTGAATGGCATTAAACATAATGCCGTAAGTAATGGCGATGATCACCGCAAAAAGAGCCGACATCCATTTCCAACCCAGCACCTGAGTGATATAGTAAGCCGGACCGCCGCGGAATCCGCCATTTTCATCGCGCACTTTATAAATCTGCGCCAATGTGGATTCCACAAATGCCGACGCCCCGCCTAGAAAGGCCAACACCCACATCCAAAATACCGCTCCCGGTCCCCCCAGGGAAATGGCCACAGCCACCCCTACAATGTTACCGGTACCAATGCGGGATGCTGCAGAAATACAAAAAGCTTTGAAAGGCGTAATACCTGCACCGCCATGATCGGTTTTATGCACATCTCCCAAAAGGGAAATCATGTGTCCCAAATTGGTGACCTGACCCAGCCCCAAGCGAATGGTAAAATAAATGCCAACCCCGGCCAGTAAAAACACCAAAATATAAGAATACATAAAAGTTGAGACCGCATCGGTAAAATTTGCTACCATTTCTGTCATATAAAACCCTCCTTATATATTTTCTCCATTCTTAAATTATGCACGTTTTGACGCCTTTTTGCAATCATTTTGTTACAAATTTGTTAAACTTCAACACTTTTGGCCTTCTTGAGACCTTTTCGCCCTTATTTTTGAACACAAACCCCTTGCGCCCCGCCAAGAACCGAGGACGCGCCTTTTATTATAGAAAGATATGTGATATGATAATATCGAGCATTCATTTGCACGTTAATACCGCGTCGCACCTGAATTTTATGTCATCTTTCATTCACTAAAAATACGCATTCTTAAAGAAAGGAAGAGCATTATGTCACTCAAAAAATGGTTGTTGCTTATTTGTTTTTCCCTAGGCGCTTGCTTTATGCCTGCGGCTTCGGAAGCAGCAGACACGTCGAATGTGCTGCCCGCACCATCCATTGCCCTTTACACACCAACCCAACAATTTGATCAAATCAACAGCCGGATGGACACCCCACCCCTTTTGGTGGATGGCCACATCTACATGCCCTTGCGCAGCTATGGCAGTTTTTTCCCTGATGCCGCCATCGACTGGCACGGCGAAGATCAACTAGCCAGCATCTCCCGAGAAAACGTCACCTTTTTCTCACCGGTTGCGGACAGCCGCTTCTTGCTTTCCGATGGTCAGGTGAATATGAAAGCTCTAAAAAAACTTGGAAAAACCGGTCAGATAAAAGCCGCACCCGGTCTTTTAATCGGCAGTCGCACTTATGTACCTCTGCGCACCTTAGTGGAAGCCCTCGATGGCAACGTATCTTATGATCCAAACACCCACACGGCAGCCATTCGCTTAAAAGAGGATGTGCACGAAGAATTCCACAATCAAACACCCATAGAACAATTGCGTACCTTTGCTGCCAAGAGCGCACCTGCCGTGCTTTCTCCTGAAAAAAATGACGTCTATTCACCGGCCTCCCTTTACATGGCCCTATCCATGGTGGGCATGGGCAGCAACGGCGAAACCTTTAACGAGTTTATGAACGTCTTAGGCACCCCGAACAGCGCTGCCCTGGTTCGCCAGGCCAAAACCATGATGAACATCAATCATCAAAGCCAGGAGGGCACCATTCTCACGGCCAATTCCCTATGGGCCATGCCCGATAGCGGCATAAAAAAAGATTTTGAGCGCACTTTAGAAAAAGATTTCAGCGCCCAAACCTTTGAAGTAAATCTGAACAGCGAAGATGGCGCTCGTCAAATCAATCAATGGATCGATAAAAACACCAATGGCCTCATCCAAGCGGAGATCACCCCATCTGATGATATTTTAAAACTTGTGAATACCGTATATTTTAAAGCACCCTGGGCCTCTCCCTTTTCGCCGGATAAGAACCAACAGCTGGCGTTTACCGATGCCAATGGCAGCACTTATAACGTCACCGCTATGACACAAACCCTTATGGGCGATTATTTAGAAACCGATCTTTACAAAACAGCCGGTCTCGGCTTTAAAGACGGCAGCCGCCTTACCATCATTTTACCCCAACCCGGTCACACCACAGATGAGGTGGTGCCTCAGTTGGAAAAAATTATGAACCTGAATGTTCAAGAAGAAGCCCGCGTAGAATGGTCAATACCTCGCTTTAAGCTGAATGAAACCTACGACATGATCAATCCGCTGAAGGCAATGGGCCTGAAATCTGTTTTTTCGCCTCAATCTGCCAACTTAAACGGCATTGGTGAAAATCTCTATGTGTCCAGCGTAGACCAATTGAACGCCCTTACCATCGATGAAACAGGAGGCGAAGCGGCCTCTGCCACCGTCATCGGTATATCCCGCACCGCTGCACCGCCCCCTGCCAAAGAGGTTCAAATGCGCTTAGATCGCCCCTTCCTCTTTGTTTTAAGTAGCCCCGACGGCCAGCCCCTCTTTGTGGGCCGCATCAACACCCTCAAAGACGGCAGTGCACTATAAAACCGATGCGATAGTTGGAAGATCTGTCACGCACAGATACGATCCTTCATCACACATCATAAATTGAATAAAAAATCCCGCTTCCTGCCTTTATCCAGGAAGCGGGATTTTTTTATTCAATTCATCAGCGACTTTTAGGATAAAT